>JAWLDD010000304.1:0-3545 GCA_041686815.1 Candidatus Atribacteria bacterium
GGAAATGCTGTTTCTTCACTTCCATATAATGAACAGATTTTTAAGATAAAGGATGAAATATCTACCGAGGAGTATATTCCTAGGGAGACACTGAGGAGGGTATCCACTCCTCAAGCGTATAAATATGGAAAACTGCTATGGGCTTACAGGGAAGCATTTGCTAAGAAAATAGGTATCTATGGATCTGCTTATACGAACACCATGATGGTGGATCTAGGAGAGACGTTGTATTTTGCTTCCGGTTCTGAAAAAAATATTAAGCTAACCACTAAGGATGACTTGGAGATGTTCAAAGCTTAAATTAGAGAAGGATATATGGTTAAAATGAGGATTTGGGAAAACGAGTTATATAGACAGGATATAGAATATGTGGCTAATTTGCCGTTGCCATGGGAAAGGCTTAAGAATAAAAAGTTGTTGATTTCCGGAGCTAGTGGTATGGTTGGAAGCTTTCTAATTGATGTTATTATGTATCGCAATGAACGTTTTAATAATAATTGTAATGTCATTGCGATTGGTAGAAATAGTTTGAAAGCGCAGGCAAGATTTTCGAGATTTTGGGATATGAATGATTTTTTTTCATTCATATCTCATGATATTAATAAGACTCTTATGGATATAGGTAATATTGATTTTATTATCCATGCAGCTAGCAATACGCATCCAGTAGCATATGCTACGGATCCAATCGGAACGATGACAACTAATATCATGGGGACATATAACCTACTAAATTATGCAGCGGAGCACAAGACAGAGAGATTCCTTTTTACTTCTAGCGTTGAAATTTATGGTGAAAATAGAGGTGACGTGGAGAAATTCGATGAATCTTATTGCGGTTATATAGATTGCAATACTCTTCGTGCAGGATATCCTGAGAGTAAAAGAGCAGGAGAAGCCCTTTGTCAGGCATTTATTAAGCAATATGATTTGGATGTTGTTATCGCCAGACTCTCGCGTACCTATGGGCCAACTATGTTGGAGACAGACACAAAAGCTATTTCACAGTTTATCAAGAAAGGTGTGGCGAAAGAAGATATAGTTTTGAAGAGTGAAGGTACTCAATTCTATTCCTATTCTTATGTTGCGGATGCTGTTTCGGGCGTGCTAACTATACTTCTCAAAGGCGAATGTGGGCAGGCGTATAATATATCTGATGAAGATTCTGATATAACGTTGAAGGAATTAGCAAAGATCATAGCAAAGTATGTAGGAAAAAATGTAGTTTTTGAGCTACCTGATATAACAGAGCAAGCGGGTTATTCAAGAGCAACAAAAGCCGTAATGAGTTCTGTGAAACTTCAGAGTTTGGAATGGGAAGCGAAATACAATATAAAAAATGGACTTGAGAGAACTATTGATATGTTGTCCGAACTAGAAAGGCTATAGGGTATATTAAACGAGCATTATCATGTAATCAATATGTTGTATTGCAAGGTGGGAATATGACTAGTTATTCTGTTTTGATGTCAGTTTATTATAAAGAAGATCCGCAACAACTCAAAGATAGTATCTGTAGCATGTTAAATCAGACAATGCCAACAAATGATTTTGTGCTAGTATGCGATGGTCCTTTGACAGAAGAATTGGATGCTGTAATTAAAGAGTTTGATGAACGTAACCCTGGGCTTTTTCAAATTATTTGGCTTGAAGAGAATCAAGGGCTAGGTACTGCACTTAACATCGGGATGAGGTATTGTAAAAATGATCTGATAGCTAGAATGGATTCTGATGATATTTCATATCCTGATCGATGTGAAAAGCAGCTTCAGATTTTCGAAAGCCATAATGTGGATATAGTGGGGGGTACTGTTCAGGAGTTTTATGGTGATATAAGGAATGTCACCACACAGAGAGTTCTACCCAAAGACCATAATGATATATATGAGTTTGCAAAAAGAAGAAATCCTTTTAATCATCCTTCTGTTATGTATCGCAGGGAACCCATTGTATCAGTGGGTGGATATCAGGATTTTTATTTATTTGAGGATTATTATCTTTGGGTTCGGGCATTGAAAAATGGAGCAAGGGGTTATAATATTAACGAGCCTATTTTGTACATGCGTGCGGGGTCAGAGATGTATAACCGACGTGGTGGAGTTAAATATTTAAAATCTATGTGGAGATTTCGCTGGTATATGAAGAAATCTGGATTCTCAGGGTGGTTGGATTTTCTATATTCTGTTGTGGGACATAGTTTGGTTTGCTTGATACCAAATAGATTTAGGCAGAAATTGTATGAAATTCTGTTGAGAAGATAGAGGAGAAACCCCTAAAGGGATTGGCAATTATCTTAGAGATAAAAGATATCAGATAAATAACGGTAGAAAAGACCTCTATGGGGGGATATGTATGGCAAATGAGATGTTAAAAAGCATCCATTCTATTCAATTGGACATGTTAAAGGTAGTAGATGAAATTTGTACAAAACATAATATAAGATATTATGCTATTGGTGGTACTTGTCTCGGGGCTATTAGACATAAAGGATTTATTCCTTGGGATGATGATATTGATATAGGAATGCCTAGAGTTGACTATAAAAGGTTTCTTGAAGTAGCTGAGGAAGAGTTGGATCAAGGATTTTTTTTACAGACGTATAAAAGCGATGAGAACTATTTTTATAGTTATGCTAAGTTAAGGAATTCAAACACGACATTTATTGAGGAATCTTTGAAAAACCTCAGATTAAATCATGGAATGTTTATTGACATATTTCCATTGGATGGTATCGGCAATAACAAGTTTATAGGTATGATTAACGCTAAAATAATTAAAGTTTATCACTATATTTTATGTCTAAAAATGATACCTGAATATAGACTGGGTAATTCAATAGGAAAGCATGTAAAAGGACTGTTGGCTTGGGTATCGAAAGATAAGATAAATAAAAGAATAGAGGCTGCTAGCAGCAAGAGAGACTATGATAGTTCTAAATATGTAGTGAATTACTTTGGCGCTTATGGAAGAAGGGAAATCGTGCCTAGGTTTATTTTTGGAGAAGGTATTGATCTAGAGTTTGAAGATATCCAAATAAAGGTTCCTAAGCATTATGATAGCTATATGACGAGAATTTATGGCAATTATATGGAACTACCCCCACCCGAAAAACGTGTGAATATACACAATGCAACTATAGTTGATTGCAATACGCCATATACACAATATATCGAGCTCTAGAATCAGTGGTTTTAGATAAACCTAGTGTATAAGCTGATCTCTGCACTAGGAAACAATGAAAGTAAACGGAATGAGGCGGAGGAGATGTAGTGAGAGTGAGATATAAAATAGATTTTGTAATCCCTTGGGTGGATGGAAATGATCCAAATTGGCAGGAAACTAGAGATAAATATGCCTATACGGATAATGGGGATAAACGAGAAATACGTTATAGAGATTGGGACATTTTACAGTATTGGTTTAGAGGAGTAGAAAAATTCACACCATGGGTTAACAAAATCCATTTTATTACCTGGGGGCATTTACCTTCATGGTTGGACACCACTAACCCGAAACTGCATGTAGTCAATCATGAAGATTATATA
>JAWLDD010000305.1:0-3517 GCA_041686815.1 Candidatus Atribacteria bacterium
CTTATTATATAAACTTTGGTGGCGAACACGCTTTGAAATCAGGTATTCAATGGATTCGTCTCGAAGACGATACCTTCGATTCAGCAAAATATGAGGCTATCTTTTTTGGCTGGGATACAGATTTTGTATTCCTTGATACTGGTGAGCGTGTTAGAGGAAAATACGGCAATGTTGGAATTTATGCCGGGGATGCAGGTCCTTATGGTATGGTAGCAAATCCCGTCAGCACTCGCTGGGCATTTTTTATACAGGACAGTTGGACTCCCAGCTTTTTAAACAACAGGCTTACTTTAAACATGGGCATCCGAGCGGAAAGCGAAAGTATTCCCAGCTTCAGTTCCTTGCCTGAATATCAAGATGACCCTATTAGCTTTGGTTTCAAAGATAAACTCGCGCCTCGGCTCGGCTTTATCTATGACTTATTTGGTGATTCAAGTACTAAAGTCTTTGGCAGTTTCGGCATTTACTATGATGTTATGAAATTAAACATGGCGAAAGGTTCTTTTGGAGGTTGGGAATGGTATACTGATTATTACACCTTGGATCATTGGGATTGGACCCAGTGGGGAAATGGCAACTATCCAGGCACATATCTTGAAACATATAACTGGCGCATACCTTCTTTTGATACAACTGATCCGGATCTTAAGCCCATGAGTCAGTCAGAGTTGACTTTCGGATTCGAGCAGCAACTAACGAGAGACGTTTCAACTTCAGTTCGCATTATACATAATCGTCTGTTGTATGCGATTGAAGATGTCGGTATTCTTGGTCCGCAAGGGGAAAATTATTACATAGCGAATCCGGGATATGGGTACACTCTTCCTGAGTCCCAAGGGGGTCTTTTCGATGATGAATTGCCTGTTTCTCCCAAGGCTAAGCGTAATTACTGGGCAGTTAATCTTAATTTAGATAAACGTTTTAGCAACAATTGGGTTGGTGGATTTTCTTACACTTGGAGCAGGTTGCATGGAAATTACGATGGATTATCCACTTCTCCAAATACAGGTCGAGTATGGGATCAATGGTATATGAATTGGACTCGCGATATGCAAGAGCTGGTTGGCCCATTAACTGCTGACAGGCCTCACCAGTTCAAGGCTTTTGGTAGTTATGCCTTTGATTTCGGACTTACCTTGGGTCTATTTGCCAGAGCTATGAGTGGCACCCCGGTTCAGAGAACCATGTCGCTTCCAATTTCTACCATGATCGATGGTCGGATAACAGAAGGAAGGACCCCTTTCTTATTCACGGCTGATGCTTATACCGAATATAACCTGAAAATAACGGATAAGTATAAAATTCAACTGAATCTCAATGTAGATAATATATTTAATGTAAAGACCGCACAACGAATATTTGAAGGCATGAGCCAAACTTCGGTTGTTATGACCAATGAGGAAAGGGTAGCTGGCTGGAGTTATGATGAAAATAATAACACCGTAACCACTATAAATAGAACTATTGAATGGGTTCCTGACCCTCGATTTTTAATGGAATATGACTTCTACCAACCCATTAATGCTCGTGTAGGAGTAAAGATCATCTTTTGATCTAAAGTCGAAACGGAATAGGGGAAACCCTTCGAATAAAGGGAAGTTTACCATATTTTATTAGTAAACCGGAGAGAATCATATCTATGAATAAGAGGGAAATATGGGAATGAAAAAAAACACTATTTTTTCTTTGAGAGCATTGTTTGCCTTCTTTTTTATTACTAGTATTTGTACGGCCACAAACGCTTCTATAACTCAAAGAAAATCAGAACTGAAATTTGAGATCTCTTATCCAACGGATGTAGTCAGCAAGATAGCGAAATTTAACCTGGAGTCTCCATTGACAGGCCGTGTATACGCCATTATTACCAGACATAATGAGAAAGAGCCTCGCTTTCAAGTCGCGAGGGTACGTGGTGTTCCATTCTGGGGAAAGAATGTTTCAAATTTAGGGCCTGGAGAGAGCACCATAATTGATGATGAAGTATTTGGCTGGCCCTTAGAGAGTATCTCTGAGATTCCGACTGGAGAGTACTATATTCAAGCCTTTATTAACATTTATACCGAGTTCAAGCGCTCAGACGGCCATACAATATGGTTACATAACGACCAGTGGGAAGGGCAAAAGTGGAACATATCGCCTGGAAACATCTACAGCGATGTGAAAAAGATTTATATCGATTCAGAAAAGGCCCAAACGATTAAGTTGGTCTGCAATCACGTGATTCCTCCTATAGATGTACCTTCCGATACAAAATACGTAAAACGGGTGAAATTTCAAAGTAAGATTTTAACAGAGTTCTGGGGACAGCCGATCTATCTTGGAGCGACCATTTTGCTTCCGGAGGGGTATGATGAGCGTACTGATGTCTATTATCCTGTGAATTACATCCAAGGGCACTTTTCTTTAAATCCGCCTTACGGATTCAGAACAGAGCCTCCTTCTGAGCTAGATCAGAGGGGAAGAAGAGGCTATGATTTCTACAAATACTGGATTTCAAACGAGTGTCCGAGGATGATTGCAGTAACTTTCCAACATCCTTGTCCATATTATGATGATTCGTATGCGGTGAACTCGGCCAATGTTGGCCCCTATGGGGATGCTATCGTGGAGGAGCTAATTGCTTATGTTGAAGAGCATTTTCGGATCATCAAAAAGCCTTATGCGCGGATTCTCTCGGGGGGTTCGACAGGTGGATGGGCATCTTTTGCCTTGCAGGTCTTTTATCCCGACTTTTTTGGAGGAACATTTTCTTCCTGCCCGGATTCTCTTGATTTTAATTACCACCAGATAGTCAATATTTACGAAGACAAGAATGCCTATTACGAAGAATATGAGTGGCTCAAAGTCGAGAGGCCTAACTGCCGCAACACAGATGGAAGCATCAGAGAAATGATGAAAGATGAAAATCATTTTGAACTGGCTATTGGTGACAATAGCCGAGGTGGTGGGCAGTGGGATATATGGGAAGCTGTGTACAGTCCTGTCGGACCTGATGGTTATCCACAGCCAATATGGGATAAGCTGACAGGCGAAATTGACCATAAAGTAGCCCAATATTGGAAAGAGAATTATGACCTAAGGTATTATCTTGAAAAAAATTGGTCTTCCTTGGGACCAAAACTAGTGAATAAACTTCACATTTATACAGGTGATATGGATGACTACTATTTGGATAATGCTGTTTATCTTTTAGAGGAATTCTTGGAAAACACTAAGGATCCATACTATGCAGGGACTGTAAAATACGGATGGAAAAAGGGTCATTGTTGGGGCCCGAGGGGAGCAGAGGCAATAAAATTATTTTCTGAGCACATAACAAAAAATGCGCCTGAAGAAGAAAACACCAAAATATGGAAATATTGAGCACCATTATTTCAGTTAGAGCTCCTGTCTTTCTTGAGGAGATTCACTTCCATTGCCGGGATTAAGGTTAAGAATCGAAAGGGAAATAAAAGAATGCTGCAAAGGCCAAGGACCTTTAACGTTTCCTCTTCTCCACCTGCACCAGCAGATTATC
>JAWLDD010000306.1:0-3509 GCA_041686815.1 Candidatus Atribacteria bacterium
CACCACCGGTCCAAAATGTCTTTGTCATTAACCATCATCCATTCAAAGCTTTTGTTTTATTATACCATTTCTTCTATGTCAGGGAAACCTTAATGTCATTCGTTTGCATATCCCTCTTTAAATTCCGAGGAACTAGTTTCCAACATATTCTCCTTTTCTTCATTATTCATTAAGGATCTTATAGTCCTTAATATTAGCATGAATGTTACTACTATAGCTATTGTATCGGCAATAGGAGTAGCAACCCAGACACCATTTAAACCCCAAAATCTAGGTAAAATGAAATACAAAGGTATCAGCAATATAACCTGACGTAACAGTGTCAAGAAAAGGGATATGGTAGCTCGACCTATACTTTGATAAAAATTAGTACTTAAAATCTGGAAAGCCACCAAAGGACTTAATAACATATAAATCCGAAGGCCTTGAGTCCCGATATCCATTAGTTTCGGATCATTGTTAAACAAGCTAATGATGAAATTAGGAAAAATCTGAACAACAAAGAAGAATACCGTGGTAATAACAGTTGCAGCAGTAACTCCCAGAGTAAACGCTTTTTTTACTCTAGTATAGTTCCTGGCACCATAATTATATCCTATGATAGGTTGTAAGCCTTGATTCATGCCTATAACAGGCATAAAACCCAAAGTATTTACACTGGTTATAACCGTCATTGCTCCAATAGCGATATCACCACCATATATACGCAATGTATTGTTGGCTACAGTGGATACTGCACTGGCAAATAACTGCATAAAGAAGGGCGACATGCCGATGGAAAAAATCTTTTTTGTATATTCAACATTAAAGCGTATGTTCTCTAGGCGCAACTTTATATTGCTTTTGCCTCCAAGAAAATAGCTAAGTACCCAAATTGCAGATGCTACCTGCGCGATTATAGTTGCAATAGCAGCGCCTTGAACTCCCATCTTAAATACGAAAATAAAAATGGGATCAAGAATGATATTAATAGCAGCTCCTATCATTTGGGTGGTAGCTGAACGCCTAGGATTGCCTGAACCTCTTATACCATGGTTTAAGGAAAAACTACAAGTATTGAATATGCAAAATCCTAGGATAATGCTAGCATAACCCTTAGCATAAGGAAAAGTCGATTCACTTGCCCCAAAAGCATATAATATGGGATCAAGGAAGAATAAGCTCAATAAAGCTATGGAAGCCCCAAAAAACATAGCCAACAGCAAAGATGTGCCAAGGAGTTTCTCCGCCTCCCGATGCCGATTTTGTCCTATTAGTATGGAGATCCTAGCACTGGTTCCTACACCTACTAACAGAGTAAAAGCCATTACTATACTAGATAAAGGAAAAGTCAAACCTACTCCGGTTAAAGCTATAGCACCTACCTCTGGAATCTTTCCTACATAAATGCGATCCACTATGTTATATAATGCATTGACCAGCATACCGATAATACCAGGAATAGAGTATTTAAAAAGAAGGGTTTTCATATCTTCGGTAGCCAATTGTTTTTCTCTTTCGTTCATTAATTCAATCCTCTTTCTTTTGTTTTAATATGTTATCTATCAGCCACGTCCATATACCTTATTAAGCTTTTGAAAAGAATTGTCAATTGCAACATATATAGAATTATAAACTATACCACTATATGTTTCAATAAACATTGCCAGGCCTGTTTACTTTCTGTTAATAACATTAATACAAGCATGTTTTGTTCAGCAATTGTTAATTCTGAGTGAATAGTATATAATAAACTAAAAATAAAGATGCAATCTAAAGATAAATTAAAAGATGGAGGGAGATACGTTGAATTATTCAGAACAGATTAAAAAGACTCAAGAGCATCTTGGTAAATTAATTGAGAGTCAGATGGCTCGTATTGAAAAGATGAAAGCTACCAAGGATTTTATCAATTACGATGAACTGGACACCATAGTCATCGGTGTGGTTGGTGGCGATGGAATAGGCCCTTACATAACAGCCGAAGCTCAAAGGATCTTGGAATTCTTGCTTAAGGATGATGTTGAGAAAGGAAAAATTGAATTTAGAGTTATTGAAGGATTGACCATTGAAAACAGGGCTAAACACAATAAGGCGATACCTGATGATGTATTAGAAGAGCTAAAGCAATGCCATGTTATCCTGAAAGGCCCTACCACTACTCCACGTGCAGGCGATCCATGGCCAAATATTGAAAGTGCTAATGTGGCAATGCGTAAAGAGCTGGATCTCTTCGCTAATGTTCGTCCTGTAAAGGTTCCTGAAGAAGGTATCGATTGGGTTTTCTATCGTGAAAATACTGAAGGCGCATATGCATTGGGTAGCGATGGTATTGTAGTTAATGATGATCTATTCCTAGATTTTACTGTTACTACTTATGAGGGATCTTATCGTATTATAAAAGCTGCATTTGATCATGCTAGTAAATCCGGTGCTAATAAGGTAACTGTAGTCACCAAAGCCAATGTGGTAAAAACCACTGACGGAAAATTTTTGGAGATAGCCAAAGAAGTTGCTAAGGAATATCCCCATGTAGAGTGGGATGATTGGTACATTGATATTATGACAGCAAAGCTTATCGACCCCAAGCGAAGAACTCAATTTAAAGTTATGGTTCTACCCAACCTATATGGAGATATTCTCACCGATGAGGCGGCAGAATTCCAAGGAGGAGTCGGTACCGCTGGAAGTGCAAATATTGGTACAAGATATGCTATGTTTGAAGCCATACATGGTTCTGCCCCCAGGATGGTTGAAGAAGGTCGTGCTCAATATGCGGACCCAAGCAGTATAATTCGTGCTGCTGGAATGCTACTAGAACATATTGGGTACAATGAAGAAGCCAAAAAACTATCAATGGCTCTTGATATATGCGGTCAGTACGAAAAGAAACTTGTCATAACTGGTAGGGATACTGGTGCTACAAGTGAAGAATTCGCAAACTATATAATGGAAACCCTAAAAAGAGAAGATCTAGAAGATAGATGGAAATCATATTTATAAATTATATTGCACTGTCGAACAAAAGACAGTGCTTTTTTTATTCATATTTTTTCTATACATCAACAATACTAAAACATTACATTAGCTGCCATTAGGAAAAAAGTTAAATATCATAATTAGACAGTAACACAATACAAAAGAATTTAATAGTATGTAGTAAACATATTTTGTTTCTTATCTGATTTATTGGAATTTTACACTATAAAATAGAAAGGAAGGGTTCTATATGAGTGATCAAAAGGCTAATGAAGTCACTACTCCTAGAACGCAACAAGTTGAACCAAGGAATGAATGTATTAGAGTAAATAAAGTCTACGATTGGGTTTACTTTGAAACAACTCAAGTTCAGGAAATTGAAATACCTGAAGATTCTTTGGAAGTAATTGAAGAAGCACTAGACGAGGGCAATCAACTTATTGTAACAGGAACCATTACTCTGCCTGAAGACGTAGATGAAAATATTGTAAGTGTTGTTAGGAAAACTGTAATAATCAATGATAACCCTGTTGAAGTAGGTTGCACACAAG
>JAWLDD010000307.1:0-3490 GCA_041686815.1 Candidatus Atribacteria bacterium
AAAATATGAGGGTGTTCCAATGTATTTATCTGCAAATGAGGGAGTTGTAGATTTCTATCCAAAGTTCGGGTTTGAGCGGGTTTTTGAAAAGCTACCTGGTTGAGAATATGAGATAAGAAATGATATAAAACCGGTCAAACTAGTATACGACGATCCAAAGGTCTGGAATTACATATACAACCGGGTAAATTATTCGTATAAACTAGACATTTTAAATGCTGCCAGTATTAATATCTTCCATTTATACTTGGGTCCTCTAAAAGAGTTCATATACGAGATACCGGAGATTGATACTTTAATAGTAGCAGAGCAAAAAGAATCAACACTAAAGTTGATAGGTGTTTTTTCGCTTAGAGAGATTTGCTTTACTGAACTTGCTAGATATCTTCCATTTAATAACGTTACTAAAGTGGAATTTGGGTTTATGCCTCATTGGCTAGATATTGAATATGCTATGCAGGAATATGAAAGTGATCCTATGTTTATTAGGGGTTTTAATTGCGATTTAGGTGATATAAAGTTTCCAGAACTATCACTTACATAACATGTCCTCATCTAGCAGGGTACAAGAACCCTACAATGACTGCCCTACTGGTACATGTTGTATTAGCAAAGGGTTACTTCACTGTGGAGAATGTGAAGATTTTCCATGTAATATTTTAAATGATTTCTACAACGACGGTATGGAACTCCACGAATTAGCATATAAAAACATGCTGATAATTAAAGAAATTGGAGTAGAAAAGTGGCTTTTTGAGCGAGAGGAAGAGTATATTAAGAAAACAGGAGGAAAAGAAAATGGCAGAGATCATTAAAATTTATAGACAATCTGTTCCTGCAATGCGTTTCATTGGGAAAAAGTATGGAAACGAGGATAGAGTTAATGGTGGATTTGGGAGGCAGTGGGAAGACTGGTTTTCTAATGGCTGGTTTGAAGTGCTAGAAAAAAACTGTGATACTAAAGCAACCTATGAAGATGGTGATGCATATATTGGGCTCATGCGTTGGAAAGAGGGAGAACCCTTTGAATATTGGATTGGTGTTTTCTGCCCTGAGAAAGCAGAAGTTCCTGATGGTTATTCCTATGTTGACTTCAATGAAGCTGATTTAGGTGTCGTATGGGTATATGGTAAAGAAGATGAAGTTTATGGACAGGAATATGAGTGCGCAGAGAGCTGTAAGAAAGAGGGATATCAAATTATACCCGATGAAGAAGGCGCTTATTGGTTTTTTGAGAGATATGCATGTCCAAGATTTACAACTCCGGATGAAAAGGGCAACATTATTTTAGACATTTGTCACTTTATTGATAAATCCATTACTGCTGATTAGTGATAAGCAAGGTATATAAGAATAGAATCAATGGTTAGGTACATGGAGTGATAAAGTCTCGAAGTGTTTTATAATATGTGGAGTGTGAAAAATGAATACAATTTATAAAAAGGCACAACAATTCATTTATAGAAATGCAAGACCCCTTGATTTGGCGAGATGGCAATATCATTTTGAAAATGGTAGCAAAGATGCGGTTTTAAAGGCATTGTCCTACTATCAAAATGAAGATGGTGGCTTTGGCCATGCTTTAGAAGCAGATTCATGGAATCCATGCTCCGCTCCTATTCAAACCTGGGCTGCTACTGAGATTCTACACGAGATAAAATTTACCGATGATAATCATCCAATTATAAAAGGTATACAACGTTATCTTGAAAGTGGGCAAAGTTTTGATGGCAGATTGTGGTTTAACATAATTGAAAGTAATAATGATCATCCTCACGCACCTTGGTGGCATAGCGAAGGTGGCAGCAAATATTACAATGACTACAATCCTACCGCATGTCTAGCAGGATTTATAATCCGTTTTTCAGATAAATGCAGTGAACCATATAAGTTGGGCTGCCGCATTGCACAGGAGGCTTTCTTGGAATTGATGTCGTCGGAAAAGCAATATGATATGCATACGATACTATGCTATATCCGTCTTATGGAATATCTAGAAGACTCAAGTACATTTGATATTATAGATATAGAGGCATTAAGAAACAAACTAAAAGAACAAGTGACTGGTTGTATCACTCGTAACACTGACCAATGGGAAACATCTTATATTTGCAAGCCTTCACAGTTTTTCAACTCAAAAGACAGCATTTTCTATTCTGACAACATGGAGATTGTAGAGTATGAATGTGATTACATGATCAATACACAGCTTGACGATGGCTCATGGAATATTACTTGGAGCTGGAGTGATTTTCCCAATGAGTGGGCAATCAGCAAAAATTGGTGGAAATCAAATGGTATAATTATGAATATGTTATTTCTTCGTGGCTTTGATAAAATATAGCATCGTAAAATAGCAAGATCAGTGAATGATGAATAATTTAATGGGTTGTATAATTTATGATTCTGAAAAGGTGTGTAGTAATATGATTGATCTTAATGCTATTGTCGACAAGCTATTAGACATGAAACCCGATCCGATTCCAGAATTTATTCTGTTAAAGGAATTTAAGAAAATAAGTCCATCTAGCCGTGAATATCAGAATGCATATGATAGAGTGTGTAATCACAGATTTATCAAAAATATAGAAGATAGTCAAAATGATAGAGGTTTTTGGCCACCATTTCACGGTTATTCAGAAGACATGATCCGAAAATGCCTTTCCTATGGACTAGAGAAGGATCATGTATGCTTGAAGAGAGTAACTGAATATATAATAAAAGTTCTACACAATGAGGATTCCTTTGATGAATTTGAAAAGCAGGATAATATCCGCTGGTGGCCTGAAATGTTTGTGCCACTCGTGTGTGCAGCTATGCTTTCATTGATAGATGGATGCAACCAGTTGCTTTATGATCATAGGAAACGCTGGGCATATTTCGCCGAAGCGGCCTTTGCCCAAGGCTATTATGACAAAGAAGCAGAGGCTAAGGCTCAGTATGATCATTTTGGTTTTACTACTAAAAGAGTAATTCCTGCCTTTGGTTATTACAATCTACTATTGTTGGCTCCAACTGATAATGTTAACCATATAAGTGATGTAACTGACCGAGCATTAGTGGATTACTGTATGAACTACGTAGAGCATATCTATTATGTTTACAACTGTAAACTTAAAGATTTTGTTCCCATCGATATAAAAAGAAGGGATAGTAGAGATTTTTGCCATTGGTTACGAGCTTTATCACTAGTTGCCCAGTACAGGGGATGGCAAAAGCATGAGAAAACCTACTACAATTGGATTTTATGTCAAAAGAGCGAAGAAGGTTTTTGGGAATTGCCTAAAAAGCCAAGAAGATATGATTTTCCTTTATCAGACTCTTGGAGAGCTAAGAAAAATCGAATTATAGACAGCACTATAATGGTATTAAGATTTCTAAAGGGGATCAGACCAATGTAGTGTAAAAGATGCATATTAAATCGCGGATACAGCTTTTTAGATTCTGGATCTGAGATATGCTTAAAACGAATTTTATCTTCCAATTTCTT
>JAWLDD010000308.1:0-3475 GCA_041686815.1 Candidatus Atribacteria bacterium
GATCTCATACTTATCCTTCACTAGCCCTGATTCATTCCAGTACTCCCCAAGGTTCAGTATCTCATCCACTGCTCCGGGATTTTTGGGGTCCACTACATGTCAAGTGGTCTTTTAAAGACAAAATACTATATTATGTATGTTTTTATAGTTAATAATCTTACTATCGATAAGCAACTAAAATGGTATTTTACCTTTTAAAATAATAATCTATTTCAATATCATTCTTCAGTATTTTTTCTTTTGGGACTCCATGCTCTAATGCCAGTTTTTGACTTGCTTCAAATCTTATGGAAACATTAGTTTCTAAGTTAAAAGCCATCCTTGATAACCCCCATAAGAACATCATTCGTCTAACTAACTTCTCAATTTCTTTTGCTAGTTTCTCATCAAGAAGCCCAATATTTTCTTTATACCTTATCCTAGTTAGTTCTATTAACTCTTTTTCTTTAACCTTAAGTTGATCTTTAATTATTCCTCCCAACACATTAGCTGATATCGACCCTATAACCGCTCCAAGCACAGGTATTGGAATGAGTGTCTGACCTACGGTACTCCCCAGCAAATTCAAGGTTGTGTCAAAACACAATATTTCTCCCTGTTCTATCATTTCCTCAGAAGATATGAATCCCTTTTTATAAGATGAGTATAAACTGGCTACACCATAGCTTGCTGATACAAATGATGCTGCCAATGGAGCCGGCATAGAGGCATAGTTTGTTAAAGTATATATAGATGCTCCTCTTATTGCACCTTTTCCTGCTCCTTTTCCAAATGCAATTCCAACCTCTTTCCAATCCTCTATATCATAATCTTTCAGAGGTTTCTTTTTTTGATATATCATAACAGCAGTCTGAACTGTTCCTTCTACGGCTGCAGATACAGCTGCAACCTTTAGCGCTTCTTGAACGCTTGGTTGTGCCTTTAAGATTGCATCATCTTTCTTACTGTCTGCATCATGTTTCAAAGTTCTCTTAATTTCGGCATTCTCATTTGTAATTTCCTTTTCATAATTATCAACTGTTTTTACTATAACCCCTTGCTGGATATCTCTGTAATTAGAAATCGAACTTTCTACTACTTCATTGAAATTTTTTCCAGTCATGGATTCTATTGTATGAACTTTTTCTTTGATTGCATTGATAGTTTTATCACTCAAGCCTTCTACATTTTCTTCGTTAATAATTTTATTAATTGTTTCATAGAAATTCTTTGGAATTACATACTTTGATCCATCTCTTCCAAAGTTTATATCTCTATATTTCTCCAAATGATATATTACTGCAGAAAGTGTGTTATTTTCACCATTAATAAATTTGGACTGTGCCTTTACTCCATCCATTATGTAATCCTCAGGAGCCGTCCTCCCTACCCCATCAAAAGTAAACCTTTTGGGCAGACCTTTTATTAATTGTCTTGCATTTCCTATTCCAACTTCTACTTGCTCTGCTATCTCACCATGTTTTGTTAATTGACTGCCTAGGATTTTTGATGGATCACCTAAAAAATTACGAACTGTCTCAATCTCTTGTATTGCACTTATAAAATTTTTGTCTTGAACCTTATTACTCTCAAACAGTACTTTCTCTATTTCTTCTATCGTTTTGTTCTTAATGTCTTCTCTATATACATTAACCTCATTTACTATTCCACCAATAGTTTGATCTAATATCATTCTATTTGAGTTTTTCATTCACATCACCCGATCTTCTTTTCAACTAACGATGCTAAAGATAAAGTATTGTTTACCAATGAACCAAGTTCCTTTTTTAGATCGGGATTAAAATCAGAATATGATATTTTATCTTCAGCTGAAACAATAGCTACTTCTCTTGTAATTAGTCTCATAAAAAAATATTTAATTCTATTAAATAAACTCAGTTTAGGTGTTGATGCTTTAACTAGCTCTGCTGTTCTGTCTAGTTCTTGTTTTAAACTTACAGAATGTTCTTGTGTTAACCTTTGTGTAACAGCAATTTCTGCTCTTGTTTTGATAATATAATTTATTTGCTCTTTTATTTTATATACATTCTGTTCTGCTTCTTCAGCTATCTTCTTATTTTTTGAACTTGCAAATAATGCTCCACCAATTACTGCTGCTCCGCCGATAGCCCAGCCAATAGGACCAGCTAATGCCAAGAATGCACTTCCTGCTGACATTCCTCCACCGCCTGCAGCCAAAGCACCTCCCCCTAACCACGCTAGTGCCGCGTTAGTAGCTGCAGCTCCTGATAATGATGCTATTGCTGTTCCAGTTGATGCAGTCCCAAAAGTTGTGGCAATTGCCATTGCAGCGGTTGGGCCAAGTACTGCTACTCCTGCTCCTGCTATGGCACCTGCTCCTGCAATGTTCCCGCTAATCTTAGATGCAATTTCACCTTCATCTTGTAAGCTAATAACATTTCTAAACTCTTCTAGCTTAACATTCACTTGTTCAAGCTTCACTCTATACTCTTTAGGTGTATTAGCAATAGTATTTATGAACCCTTCTACTTGTTTGACAAGCATAACAGCATTTTTCCTGGTTTTAAATAATTCAATTGTTGATTCTTGTGTATGATTCATTTCAGAAGCATACTCTTGTTGAATATTATCTAAGCGAGTAAGCCATTCCTTCTTTAGTTCTGAATTAAACATTTTTCCCTCCCTGAAATGCTCCATATTTTACGTTAACTATTCCCATAGTTATTTATATATGTTTTCTCTAGTCTATCTTCTTCCATCTTAAATATCGATTGCACCAGATAGCATATAAGCAATTGCTACTATAGGCTTAATATAAATATACTACGAATTTTCCCGTTTTCAGTTTCTATAATTGTCCACTTATTAGCTTCTATGGTATATTATATAATAAATACAAATCTGCTAAAAGTAATAAAACCACAATACTGGTTATGTCGCCACTGTATTATAAAAAGTATGCATGTTTTTCCTCTTTGAATGAATAGCATCAGGTAAATCTGTATATTAAATAATAGAAAATCGGGTTTCAAGTCATTTATGGAGGTGTATTATGGTGAAACTGCAATTAGTGGAGTCTCTTGATGAGGTAAGAACCAATATCAAGCGTTTCAATGATGATTTAAACCATGAATATAATACGGGAGTTATGGGCGTTCACAGATTTTTGAGTACATTCCATCAATGGTATTATATCGACGATTTAGACTTGTTGGGTCCCAGCAAATTTATAGGATATAAGTATATGAATTCATACACATATAGAAACAAACATGGTTTGCATGCTGATGGCCGAAAAACCGAAAAAGTTTTAAAATCATTAGGCTTTGTCAACACAACAAACCCATATCTCTATATCAAGCTTGAAATATTTTTAAACAGTTTTGGTAAAAAGCCTCGAAAAGGAGCAAAAATCAATGTTTTAAAAGCATCTGCTTTTTTTACTAAGTCGGGAGAGACGTCTATGGAAGATTCCATTGAAATGCAATTATTATGATAGGAATATACTCCTAAG
>JAWLDD010000309.1:0-3443 GCA_041686815.1 Candidatus Atribacteria bacterium
CAATCCGTAAGAATAAAGGTAGTGCTCTCTTTAAAAACCTCTCGTTTGATTTGATTGTTTTGGGTATTTATGATCTCTTTACCGTTTTTATCAACAATCCTAGTAAAGGAGATAGGTTCCTGATAGACTCCTTTATTGGCGATTGTAGCATAAGCAGCCGCAACCTCTATCATGTTGTTGCCATGAGTTCCAAGAGCGAGAGCAGCAGGTTCTTCGGTAACATCCTTAGAGTTTAGTCCCAATTCCTTTAATTTATCAGCTGAATACTGAGGATTTATTCTTTCTAGTATTATTCTACCGGATATAACGTTATAGGAATTGACGATACTTCTGCGCACATCAGTAGGGCCAGTAAAGCTACCACCACCATAGTTGCGGGGATAGGGATATTTGCCACCTTTCCAACCCTCAATGGGCGCGGGAATATTTTCAATGATTATTCCTCCAGGATATCCTGCCTCGATGAAAGGACCATAAATCGACAAAGGCTTTATAGTAGAACCTAGAGGCAGTTTCGCGTCGGGATGAAAAGCTCTGTTATATTGACGCTTGCCAGTTGGTGGTTGTTTTCCACCTACAATGGCTTGGAGCTCGCCAGTATGTTGGTCTATAACTACAGCAGCAGCTTGAGGCTGATCAACTCCTTGCCTGCTTTTTTTGTGAGCCGAATTGACAAATCTAGGCAGGTTCTTATAGTTATATACCGCTTGTTCAACAGCCTGTTGAATGGCAGGGTCTAGAGTAGTATAAATATGGAGACCACCGGAATATATATATTGCTCAGCTTTCTTTCTTCCTTCTTCTCCTTCCCAGCCCTCTAATACCATGATCCTATCACGAACATCTTTGATAACGTACTCAATGAAGTATTTCATCGGATAATCATTTCCTGTAGGGTTCTCAACAATGGCTACAGGATGATTACCATATTCATAGCTATTGATCTTGGCTTGTTTATATTCAGCTTCAGTAATAAAGCTGTTTTCATACATTCTCTGGAGCACTAGATTGGTCCTGTCGTATGTTAACTCAGGAGTACCTCTGGTATAGGTATTAGCCCGAGGATCATATCTCCAGGGGTTTCGAGTAATACCAGCTAGCATAGCACATTCTTGAAGGGTAAGCTCGCTAAGCTCCTTACCAAAATAGTCCTTTGCTGCTGCTTTAACCCCGTAGTTGGAGCCTCCCAACCAAATAGTATTGAGATAAGCTTCCATTATTTGATCCTTGCTATATTTCTTCTCCAATTGTATCGCAAGATACATTTCCTGTATCTTTCTCTTATAGCTTACTTCTGGAGTAAGTATAGTATTTTTAATCAACTGTTGAGTTATTGTGCTGGCACCTTGTACAGTATCATTGCTTAGATTGTGTATTACAGATCCAAATATTCGCTTGATATCGATTCCGTTATGAACCTCAAATCGAGCGTCTTCAATGGCTATAAATGCCTTCCTTAAGGTTTGGGGTATCTCCTCAATAGGAGCCCAGACACGATTCTCATATCCATAGTATTCAGTAATAAGGTTACCAAATTTATCATATATAAATGTAGTTTCACTTTGATCTTGAATTTGAACTACGTCCAATTCAGGGGTAGAATCTAGGTACGCTTTACCAATTCCAATAACTGCTCCAAACCCTGCAAATCCAACAAGGATAATAAGGATTAAAAACAGTCTTAGAGTTGTTACTATGATGGATACAAAAAAGTTTGGCTGTCTTCGCTTACGGACAAAAAATCTACCAAGGGCACTTTTGTTATTATTCTCATTCTCTCCAGTGTCCTTATCAGTTTCTTTACTAGGTTCTTTAGTGGGGTCTATAGTATGGTCTGGTTTAGACTTTTTTAAGTTGACCAACCATTTCTTCCATTTGCTCATGATATTCCTCCATTTTATATATGAGAAAGATTTTACATTTATTATAACATAAGGAGTCAATACCGGAAACAACCTCTTTTTCTTTACAGCAATTTTTTTATATGTTATTATAAAAAGGATATTAGTAGATTACTTAACCATTCAATGATATTTTTAGGAGGTCGTCCAGATGGCAGGACATTCTAAATGGGCCAATATAAAGAATAAAAAAAGCAAGACTGACGCCCAAAGAGGCAAGATATTTACAAAGATAGGTAGACAAATAGCTGTGGCTGTAAAAGAAGGGGGAAGCGATCCATCTACCAACGCAAAGTTAAGAGATGCAATAGCAAACGCCAAGGCTGCCAACATGCCAAACGATAATATAAATAGAAGCATAAAGAGGGCTTCCGGGGAGTTGGGCAATGTCACCTACGAGGAGATTACTTATGAAGGATATGGTCCTAATGGGGTTGCTGTTATAGTACAAGCTCTTACCGATAACCGCAATAGGACTGCCGGGGAGATGAGGTATATCTTTGATCGAAGCGGAGGAAGCCTGGGAGCTACCGGCTGTGTAGCTTGGATGTTCGATAGAAAAGGACTTATACTAATAGAAGATTCCGATGAAATAGATGAAGATGATCTAATGATGCAGGCTCTGGAGGCAGGAGCAGAGGATATCCAGCTTGAGGATGAGATTTTCGAGATATTGACGGATCCAGCAGACTTTACTCAAGTAAGAGATCAACTGGAAAACAATGGTTACACTATAGCTTCGTCGGAGGTAGCTATGTTGCCTCAAAACTTTGTGAAATTGGAAGGCGAACAATATGAGCAGGCTCTGTCCATGTTTGAAAAGCTAGAAGACCATGATGATGTACAGAATGTTTATCATAATTTAGAGCTTAATGATCAAGATTGATATCACCCTTAAAACCTTGCGCATATACTAAAGATAAAATAGTATATGCGGAGGTTTTTTTCATGTTCTATAGGACAAGTGGGCATAAGCCATATGATAGATCTGCAGCCATATCCTACTCCAATCAATGGGCTCTTGGAAGAAATCCACAGTATTTGGATTATTCCAATCTGGGAGGGGATTGCACCAATTTTGTTTCCCAATGTATATACGCAGGTAGTCAGGTTATGAACTACGATATGATAACTGGGTGGTATTATCTGGATGGCAACCGTAAAGCTCCTGCCTGGACTGGTGTCCCGTTTTTATATCAATTTTTGGTTAGAATGGATACCTCACCGGGTCCTTACGGCAGAGAAGTTTCTATTTCGGAGATAGAACCTGGGGATATAATACAGCTTAGCTTTAACCATGAAGGTAGATTCCAGCATTCACTATTTGTGGTCCATTGCGGCAATCCACCAAATGTGAACAATATACTGGTCAATGCTCATTCCGATGACCGATTGGGATACCCATTGAGAGGTTACTCGTGGAGATATATACGTTTTATCAAGATATTAGGGGTATGGGTATAAAAATAGTATAAACTGGAAACACTATAACCCAAATGCAAGTCCGGAGGGATTATAGTGTTTTACAGAAGTAAAAAAATG
>JAWLDD010000310.1:0-3436 GCA_041686815.1 Candidatus Atribacteria bacterium
CTATATTTACAGCATCACGACCATTGGACGCATACTTCCCTATTATTTCAACACTATCCTCGCCCATAATTAAACCGGCCTTGATAGCAGCATTACGGGCTATAATCATGATCTCATCCTGGGTTAAACCCCTAAAATAAATCTCCAGGCATCTGGACCTAATGGCCAAAGGTATCTCATCAGGATTTCTGGTTGTAGCCCCAACCAACCTGAAATCTGCGGGCAATCCCTTCGTAAAGATCTCGTGTATGTGTCTTGGAATATTTCTGTCTTCGGAGTTATAGTATGCGCTTTCCAAAAAGACCTTACGGTCTTCCAATACCTTAAGGAGCTTGTTCATCTGTATCGGATGCAGTTCTCCTATTTCATCAAGAAACAATATACCGCCATGGGCTTTTGTAACAGCCCCGGGCTTTGGCTGCGGTATTCCTGCCACTCCCAATGGACCTGCTCCCTGATATATTGGATCGTGAACCGATCCAATTAGGGGATCCGCTATGCTGCGCTCATCAAACCTGACAGAGGTAGCATCCATCTCTATAAATTTAGCGTCCTTTCGAAATGGTGACATGGGGTTTTTCTTTGCCTCATCAAGAACAATACGGGCAGCACATGTTTTACCAATCCCGGGCGGTCCATATATCAATACATGTTGGGGATTAGGCCCACATAGAGCTGCCTTTAAGGCTTTTATGCCATCCTCCTGCCCTATTATATCTTTAAAGGTTTTGGGTCTTGTCTTTTCAGATAGGGGTTCACTGAGGGATATCTCCCTTAGCCTTTGAAGCTTCTCCAACTCTTTTCTTGATTCTTTTTCCACAGCAGTCCTATTTCCCTGTTGCCCCTTTAGTAGGTTGAAGAAATAAAGGCCTATTACAACAGCAAAGAATAGGTTTATTACAGCTAATATGTTTCCCAGCAAAACATTGCCTCCTTAACCAAGTGCCAATCCTTCAATCAGACAGACAGATCTTTAACTCAGGTATCATACGCTATCGACCCTTATTGTTTTAGCTGCGGTGGTGAGTCTGTCACAATGGGTCTATTTTACCGCACAAGGAAAATGTTTATACATTAGTGTTTATATTATGCTGTAATTAAGTGGTTTTTATCCTGTCAAATTGTCGGAGAAGGCCTACATAAAAAGGAGCCTGGTTAGGCTCCCTTAGGATACTGATTCTCTTTTGTCCTTTGTCTTTTTTATGGCTTTTCGACCTCTTTGCCCCTCGGAAAGAATTAGTATAGGATCGCTGTTATTAATAACAGTATCCTTGGTAATTATGCATTTCTCCACATCATCTCTGGAAGGGATATCAAACATGACATTTAGCATAATCTTTTCCAAAATTGCCCTTAGGCCTCTTGCACCGGTCTTTCTCTCAGTAGCCCTTTTAGCGATATACCTCAGGGCCTCTTCTTCAAACTCCAGAGTTACTCCATCCATCTCTAACAATTTCTGGTACTGCTTTACCAATGCATTTTTGGGCTCCTTCAGAATTTGGACCAATGCATCTTCGTCCAAAGGATTTAGGGTAACGACAACCGGGATTCTACCTACAAATTCCGGTATCAACCCATATCGAAGCAGATCTTCGGGTTGGATCTTGGATAAGATCTCACCTACATCATAGTTTCTATTGCTGCGAATGTCAGCCCCGAAACCCATTGTCTTTTTGCCAATCCTGTTCTGTATGATCTTGTCTATCCCATCAAAGGCACCGCCACAAATAAAGAGAATATTTGTTGTGTCAATCTGAATAAACTCCTGATGGGGGTGTTTTCTCCCTCCTTGGGGAGGTACACTGGCTATTGTCCCTTCCAAGATCTTCAGTAGGGCCTGTTGGACCCCTTCTCCGGAAACATCCCTTGTTATGGAAGGATTTTCAGATTTTCTGGCTACCTTGTCAATCTCGTCTATATATATAATACCCTTTTCAGCTCTTTCTACATCGTAGTCTGCTGCCTGTATCAGCTTTAACAGGATATTCTCCACGTCTTCACCGACGTATCCCGCCTCTGTAAGGGAGGTCGCATCGGCAACGGCAAAGGGTACATTTAATATTCTGGCCAAGGTCTGGGCCAGAAGAGTTTTACCGGAGCCTGTGGGTCCAAGCATTACAATATTGCTTTTGTAAAGCTCAACATCATCCTTTACCACATCACTGTTTATCCTTTTATAGTGATTATATACCGCTACCGATAAAGTCTTTTTGGCTTCTTCCTGATCAATAACATATTGATCAAGGATCTCCATTATTTCCATGGGTTTTGGGATGTCCCTTATATCCAGATCAGAGGCGTCATCAAATTCTTCCTCAATAATTTCTTGACATAACTCAATACACTCATCGCATATATAGACCCCGGGTCCGGCTACCAAACGCCTGACTTGCTCTTGGGTTTTACTGCAAAATGAACACTTGAGCTGCTTTTTGTCATCATATCTAGCCATATTTTCACCTCTTCTTTAACTATATGTTCGCATTAAATATTGTGTCACATTAATTCCCTATTGCGAACCATACCGTTCCTTAATAGAGTGTTCTGTGTCTATAATGCGTGTATGCGGGCGGCCTAAGGCCGCCCTCACTTTTTTCCAGCTCTATATATAATAATTTTCAAGCTTTCTGTCTACATGATAACCATATTATCATATTAAACAATTATGGGTCAATTCCACACATTTTATTTGCGGGAAGTTATTACATCATCTATAATCCCATACTCCTTAGCATCCTCAGCCGACATGAAAAAGTCACGATCCGTATCTCTTTCAATTTTTTCCAATGGTTTCCCTGTCCTCTCGGCCAGAATTTCATTTATCTTTTTCTTCAACTTGAGGATCTGTTCAGCATGAATAGCGATATCAGAAGCTTGCCCCTGGGTTCCGCCCAAGGGTTGATGTATCATAATCTCACTGTTGGGCAAGGCCAGGCGTTTGCCCTTGGTTCCCGCTGCCAACAGGAATGCTCCCATAGAAGCAGCCATCCCAACACAAATAGTGGATACATCACACTTTAGATATTGCATTGTATCATATATCGCCATCCCTGCTGTCACAGAACCACCAGGGCTGTTTATATAGACGAGTACGTCTTTATCGGGATCCTTTGCCTCCAAAAACAGCAGCTGGGCTACAACTAAGTTGGCTGTTAAGTCGCTTATAGGCCCTCCCAAAAAGATAATACGATCCTCAAGCAATCTTGAATATATGTCATATGACCTCTCACCACGACTAGTTTGCTCAACAACTATAGGTACCAAATTCATTTGCCAATCCCTCCTTATATTTATCTCGATAAGTTAGGTACTAATACCTAATCTTCTTGTGTCTCCTCTTCCTCGGCTTCTTTGTCTTCCTCCTCGGCCTCGACAAATACTGCTTCATTCATAAGAAAATCTATGGCCTTTTGTATAGACAGACTATTCTTCAGCC
>JAWLDD010000311.1:0-3433 GCA_041686815.1 Candidatus Atribacteria bacterium
AAGAAAGCCTGAAGGTTTTGCTCATTAACTGGAATTGCTGATTCACTGATGTCAGAGGCTGCCATTGCACTCACTAGTGGATGGCTAAATAAAGAAAATAATAAACATAGGCATATTATCATTGCTGTTTTTTTCATTCTTATCCCCCTAATAGAAAAATATTCCACATTTTATTTTATCATACTTTATCAGGTAAAATTGTACAACTTTTTCCCAATAGAAAAAAACCGCGAGATCGCGGTTTTTTAGCTGTATTAATTCTATTGAATTTGACTGGGATGCTTTGTAAAAAAGTCCACCCTAGGCTCTAGGAATTTCAGTGTATGATTTTCTGGATTATCCATAAAGTCATATATTGTTTCAAATATTCTATCCCAGTTCCATAATTCTTCTCCCAAACCAAGGTATTCCCTTATCATTTCTGTACCCTCTGGTGCTATTGGATGCATCAAGACAGTAGCTGTTTTAAGCATATGGAAGGTATCAATTACAACCTGGAAGCGTGATGTTAGATCATCATCGCCATCAGATATCTTCATGTTCTTTGACCAATACTTATTGATGTTGCGTATATAGGTATCCACCACATTCATTATGGTATGGAACTCCTGTCTATGCATCAACATTTCAAACTCAAGAATTGTTTCTTCAGCTTCCTTTAGCACCTCTTCACTGACTGTCCCTACCGGTAATTTCCCGTTGTAATATTGCTGAACCGTATAGAAGCAGGAACGGGCCACTCTGTTAAACACGTTGGTCAACAGATTACCCTCCTTAAGAGCTGGATCACTGTCTCGCTCCCCCGCCCTAGGGTTTAATGGTTTTGGCTGAAAGCTTACGCTTCGCATGCCAAGCCCCAGTCCTAGGAAGTGAGAGCGCAGCTGCTCTGGCGTATAGTAAGCTAGCAATTCTCCAGCCATAGGCGGCTTTACCTTACCGCTGCTGCTGGCTTTTTTATCTAAAAATAGTATATGGCTGTTGGCAATTAATGTGGGAAGCTGAAGTTCTCCCTCTTTAGGGTCTACACTAGGATTTTTGCCTTGAGTGGCCATAAACATTGCCATTTCTGCAGGTCCGTAGAAATAAATATTATCTTCCCCTATAAATTGATAGACACCTGCATCCTTAGAGCACCACCACTCCTTCCAAGACTGCTGATCCTTTCCTGTTTGTTCAAGGTAGGTCCTGGTAAAGGAAATTGGGGCCCAAAGAGACTCCGGCCACACCCAGAAGGTAAGGTTTTCTGTATCTTCAAGGGGAGGTACCGGCACGCCCCATTCAATATTTCCGGTCAATCTAAAGGGAACTAAGGTCTTTCCAGTACGGAAGCGTACTGATTTTGCTCCTAGCAGAGCACAGGCCTTGTCTCTGTCATCCAAATTATTAAATACCATTACGAAGGAAGTCTTATTACCCTCATCCTGTAAAGTGTGGGGAGGAAGGCTGTCTTTAATTTCATCCACTAAATCATTTTGATCTTTCTTGACATATATAACAGGCTCCTTTA
Source organism: Candidatus Atribacteria bacterium (assembly GCA_041686815.1). Taxonomy (GTDB): domain Bacteria; phylum Bacillota; class Clostridia; order Caldicoprobacterales; family UBA3941; genus JAWLDD01. The sequence continues at coordinate 1,508 of JAWLDD010000311.1, forward strand.
AAAACTCTTGGGCTGTTTTTATTAATGAAGGACGGGTGTCGGGGTTTTTCTTAAGTTCATCCACCCACTGTCCTAACAGTCCATGGAAACCTTCAAGATTAAAGTACCAGTTTATAACATCCCTCATCTCCGGTTTTTTCCCCGTAAGAGTGCTCTTAGGGTTTATAAGGTCGGAGGGCATGTATTGGTGTCCTAAGGAGCATTCATCGGCATAACCCTTTTCTGACGTACAGCCTTCAATGGGACACTGACCTACTACTTGGCGCCCATTTAAAAACACCTCTGCATCGGCATCGTAAAACTGGGAGGTTGTTATTTTACTTAAGTATCCATTTTCATAAAGTTTTTGAAAAAACTCCTGGGATACCTCTTCATGAATTTCGCCAGAGCGCCCAAAACTGGAGGCGGCATATAGGTTGATATCTATGTTGTAGGCCTCTAGCACCTCTTTTTGCTTGTTGTGGTTATATTCCACAAAGTCGTTAATAGTGCCCTCAAACTCACCCTTGCTTACTAGTTGGCGATAATTTTCTAGTATTGGAGAGCCGTAGCAATCAGTCCCTGAGACAAAAATAACATTTTCTCTGCCGATTCGATCCCTCAAAAATCTAGCATAGGTATCGGCATGGGCAAAAACCCCGCCAATATGTCCAAAATGAAGTTCTTTATTACCATAGGGCATACCTGCTGTAACTACTGCCCTCTTAGGAAATACAGGTCTATTATTTTTCATCAAAATCCTCTCCTTAATTTAAATTCAAAAAGCTCCCGAACCCAAGATTATATAATCTTGAGGACGAGAGCTATAGCTTCGTGTTGCCACCTCAGTTTGTCAATATGTTACCATATCAACCTTATTAAGTACGGCATGTTAAGTAAAACATACTTATACTTTAGTCCTTTAACGGGAACAACCGTCATAGCATCATTTCATACTAAATAGTAGGAAAATCCGTATGAAGCTCCAAGCCTTGCTTCAATAAATCATTCTTTGCCCCTTTTCAGCTGCCAGGGCTCTCTGTAAAAGAATATATCTACCTAATTCTCTCTTCATAGCCTTTTGATAAATAGTATTTTCAGTATAATAACATAGTATTCAAAATTTGTAAATACTGTTCTCATATTTGTTTAATAGTCTTTTTATTCCACCATGTGATGAAAACTGTGATATAATTACTGGTGAAAAATGGTACTGAAAAGGAGAATGAGAAATGGAAGATACTACATCCAAATTTAGAAAAATTAAATTATGGCTAAATTCAATATTTTTTCTACATCTTATAGCTTTTATTGCAGTAAATGCATTCTTAGCATTTATTAATTTTCGTACTTGGCCCCAAGAACTTTGGTTCTTATGGACCACTGCATCATGGGGAATGGGTCTTTTTATTCATCTTGGACTAAACCTGTTGGTATTATATATCATAAAAAACACTCAAAGCCACGATACCGCTGATAAATCATAGTATTTATCTAATTCATAGTTTTTTAATTAAGTCCAGTGGAGGATATTATAAATCTATTTATATGTTCCCATGTTTCATCACTAAGGGTTATATTTTCATGGTGGGTTCCCTCTATAATTACTTTTTCTGCATTTCCCTGCCAATTATTAAAAAGCCTTATGGACCGCTCTCTTAACACAGTCTTATCATCCTCAGCTAAGAGAAAAAGTGCTGGTATATCTAGCTTATTGCCTATGGCTAATGAATGAAATTCATCAGAGAACAGCTTCCCAACAGGCACTAAGGGGAATTTGTCTTGGATAACCCCGGAGGTGTAGGTATCATAGGGAGCTGATAATATTATTCCTTTTACATCCCTCTCTAATCCAAGATTTACAGCAACTCCCGTACCAAGGCTGTGGGCTATTAGAAAAATATTATCTCCATCAATGTCAGTTCTTCCTGCAAAATAATCATACAC
>JAWLDD010000312.1:0-3415 GCA_041686815.1 Candidatus Atribacteria bacterium
GGTCTTGGCAGCCACTTCGCTAAGATCGGTTAATCTGTAATCTACGGCATAGTTACCTGTTCTATGAATGGTAACCGATCCATCTGCGTCATGCCATACTGCAAACTGGACGGCCTTTTCTCCCACTTCACGGGCTTCTATTTGGTCTACATCGGATACGCAACCCATAAAGGACCTTTGAAGGTATCCAAAGGTATCGGATCTTACTCTTTGAATATTTAGCTTATCCTTTATTTGCTGGGATAGCAGATCCCCTAAGGCACCGGTGCCGGATAATTGTACGTTTCCATGGGCGTCTTCTTCGCGTCCTACCAATTTAGTAACTATTGGTTCGCCCTGAGCATCCTGGATCCCCTCGGAAACCGCTATAATACACCTTCCATACTTATCATAGACATTCTTTACATCTACGAGGAATTTATCCACATCAAAGGCCCTCTCGGGAACATATACTAGATGTGGGCCATCATCTGCATACTTCTGTGCAAGAGCAGATGCGGCTGTTAAGAAGCCGGCATGTCGTCCCATTACGACAGATATGTGAACTCCGGGCAAAGCCCTATTGTCCAGGTTAATACCCATAAATGCCTGAGCCACAAACCTTGCAGCAGAGCCATAGCCTGGGGTATGGTCATTGACCATCAAATCATTATCTATGGTTTTTGGGATATGAATTGCTCTGAAATCATAATTTGACTTCTTAGCATGCTCATTTACAATTCTTACAGTATCAGAGGAGTCGTTGCCGCCTATGTAGAAGAAATATCTGACATCATGGGCCTTAAACACCTTTAATATCTCACTACAGTAGGCCTCATCGGGCTTATCCCTGGTAGATAACAACCCTGATGAAGGAGTTAGGGCTACCTCTTCCAGACTATGGGTTGTCTCCTGGGTCAGGTCAAGAAAGTTCTCGTTAACGATGCCGTTAACACCATTAACCGCTCCATAAACCTTTGTAATCTGTGGATACTTTCTAGATTCAAGTACGGCTCCGACTAAGGATTGATTGATTACCGCCGTCGGTCCACCGCCTTGAGCTATAACAACTTTACCTTCCAGTCTCATCTGTTACTTCTCTCCTTATTTATAATTTTTTCAATATATTTCTATTGTATCAGATTAATAATATAGGGCAAAGAATATTTTGTCAAACTATTGATTGACATTAGCAAGATTTTATCACTATATTATACCAAAGTGAGTATTTCGATACGTTATATAATAAAATAAAACTAATTTGGAGGTATAACATCAGGATCTACAAGTTGAATTTGCCATAGGTTGGAGCTTTTGGTAAGATAAAATTATGATAATCAGAAATGAATGGAATTGAGGTGTACTGATGAAAAAGATAGGATTTATAGGTATTGGTGTCATGGGTAAATCCATGGTGCTTAATCTAATGAAGAGAGGTTTCGAGGTATCTGTCTATACTCGTACTAAAAGCAAGGCATCAGAAGTAATAGAAAAAGGCGCAAAATGGTGCGATTCTCTTAAGGATTGTGTTGCTCAAGCGGATGCAGTCATTACAATGGTTGGATTTCCAAAAGATGTAGAAGGGGTATACTTTGGAGAGGATGGGATTCTAAACAATGTAAGACCCGGAAGCTGTGTCATAGACATGACCACAACCAGCCCAAAGCTGAGCAAAAGGATATATCGGGAGGCTCTGACAAAGGGAGTTTATGCACTGGATGCCCCCGTTTCCGGTGGTGATGTGGGCGCACAAAAGGGGACCTTGGCTATAATGGTCGGTGGTGATAAGGAGGCCTTTGAGAAATGCCTTAAAATCTTTGAGGCTTTGGGAACAAACATAATTTACGAAGGACCGGAAGGGGCGGGCCAGCATACCAAGATGGCCAATCAAATAGCTATCACCGGGACCATAGCTAGCGTCTGCGAGGCCATTACATATGCCAGGGCGGTTGGACTGGATGTTCAAAAAATGCTGGATACTATAAGTACCGGAGCAGCCGGAAGCTGGCAGATGTCAAATATGGCACCCAGAATATTAAAAGATGACTTGGACCCGGGGTTCTTTATTAAACACTTTATCAAGGACATGGAAATTGCCAGGGAAGAGGGTCAGGCTGTAGATCTAGATCTGGAAGTTTTGAATAATGTGCTCAATATGTATAAAGAAGTTGCCAGGAAGCAGATGGACGAACTAGGGACCCAGGCATTGATAAAATACTATGAGAAATAATTGGATTTGAAGAAGTAAAAGGGCTATTGACCGTTATGGTCATAGCCCTGATTTTTTGCGGTATATTAAACATTTCTTTATTGGTTTATCACAATCTCATAGGTGACAGGGGTAGCCTTTTTCAGCATTGCGCTGACCCCACAATACTTATCCTGGGACAGGGCAACGGCTTTCTCGATCTTTTCCAGGGGCAGGTCCTTACCCTTGAATCTATAGGTTAGATGGATGTTTTCATAGACCTTTGGATGCTCCTGGGTATTGTTCGCCTCAACTTCAATGCTGCAATCCTCAATGTCAACCTTCATTTTTTTCAGAATAGACATAACATCGATGCCGGTGCAGCCAATTAATCCCGCTAACAGAAGTTGTTTTGGAGGAGGTCCCAGGTTGTTACCACCTATTTCCTCCGAAGCGTCGGTAATTAGCGTATGCCCATTTAAGACCATTTTAAAACCCGTATTCCCCGTTAAACTGCCATGCACTTTAGTTTTGACCATCATACACACCCCCAAAAGGTAATTTCAAATTTACTACAATATCCGGTTTCTGATGCCCTACTGATTCCATGGTGTCAGAATTATATCCTGGAAATTGTGTTACAGTAGTCATAACAATATCGTGCTTGTTATAATGATACCCGACATAGGATTATTTAAACACCCCAAGACAGACCTTGTAAAAGTCTGGAGTTTTGCTATTATATAATAGGTGCAATCAAGCGGGCAAAACCTTTAGCGTTTTATCTCAAGTTTTTATTGAATCGATTTAGCAAGCCAATTTAGGCTTGCATTTGTGATTTAGTACATTGGAGTCTTGGCAGGAATTCCCCTTAAGAATCGGACCCTTAGTGACCTTTAGGAGTTCGATCGCTGGAACCCTGATCATACTCAGCTTTGGAGGAAAGATGGATGAAAGTTACATACAAGAAGACTCTCTATGCTTGCTACCTTGGATTCATAACATTGGCTATTGTCAACAATTTTGCGCCTCTGCTCTTTGTCATTTTCCATGAGGAATTTGGAATTTCCTTCGAAAGGATTGGCAGACTAATCCTGGTCAATTTTACGACCCAGATGGTGGTTGACTTTTTAGCCATAAAGTATGTTGACAGAATTGGCTATAGGAAGGCAGCTATTCTATCCCATTTCTTTAGTGCCTTAGGCCTTATAGGGTTAGGTGTATTTCCCAGACTTTTCCCGTCACCAT
>JAWLDD010000313.1:0-3402 GCA_041686815.1 Candidatus Atribacteria bacterium
ACTAAGTAGAGTTGGGCAAGTTCTAATTGAAAAATCTTTAGCTGGATGGAAGGAAATAGAGTTTGAGGTTATAAGGGACTGTGAAGGCAATTGTATCATAGTTTGCGATATGGAGAACATCGATCCTGTAGGTATCCATACCGGTGACAGTATTGTAGTAGCCCCTTCCCAAACCTTAAGCAACCAGGAATATGATATTCTACGCAATGCGTCTATCAACATCATCAATTCCCTTGGCATCGAAGGAGGTTGCAATGTCCAATTCGCATTGAATCCAAACACCATAGAATATTATGTTATCGAAGTCAATCCCCGTGTAAGCCGTTCTAGTGCGCTGGCTTCTAAGGCAACTGGCTTTCCCATAGCTAAAGTATCAGCTATGATAGCGTTGGGATATACCTTAAGAGAGATAAATAATCATATAGATGGACGAAGCTGTGCTTCCTATTCTCCTAATCTGGATTACGTAGTGGTTAAGATACCTAAATGGCCATTTGATAAATTTGTTAAAGCAGATAAGACCCTGGGTACCAAGATGAAGGCTACTGGCGAAATAATGGCGATCGGAAAAAGTATTGAAGAGGCTCTTTTAAAAGCTGTAAGATCCTTGGAGAATGATATGGATGGTCTTGGAGTTTTTTCTAAGACTTTAAAAGGACTTTCTGAGCATGAACTAATCCAAAAACTTCAGAGAAAAAACGATGAAAGGATTTTTGTTATATCAGAGGCTATAAGGCGTAAAGTTCCTTTAGACCTTATTCATAGATACACCTTGATTGATAAATTCTTCCTTAAAAGGATCAAAAGCATCACAGATCTTGAAACAAAATTAGAAAATAGCACCTTGGAGACATTAAGCAAAGAGATATTATTAGACGCAAAGAAACTGGGCTTCTCGGATAATACTATTGCCAAGCTTTGCGGTGTTTCATGGAACGTAATAAGAAATAAGCGAAAAGAATGGGATATTAACCCAGTTTATGAGACCATTATTCCCTGGGTCGGGAATGAGAATTCTCCTGGTAGATATTATTATTCTACTTATAATTCACACCAAATCATAAAGGCTAGATCTAATAAGAGAATTGTTATTCTAGGGTCAGGACCTATTCGCATCGGACAGGGTATTGAGTTTGACTATTGCTCTGTACACTCTATCTTGGCTTTTAGTAATATGGGGTATGAGACAGTCATTATTAACAACAATCCGGAGACTGTAAGTACCGATCCTAACATATCTGACAGGCTATATTTTGAACCTTTAACGCCTGAAGACATAATTAATATTCTGGACATAGAAAAGCCATTGGGTGTAGTGGTGCAGTTTGGAGGACAAACCGCTATAAAGTTAGCTAAGTGGATTGAGGAATCAGGATATAGCATATTAGGAACATCTCTTGATTCTATAAACCGTGCAGAAGATCGAGAAGAATTCGACCGTTTGCTTTCTTCATTAAATATACCAAGACCAAAAGGGGCTACTGTTTTTACTGTAGAGGATGCTGTGTTGGCTGCGAGAGACATTGGATATCCAGTATTGGTTAGGCCGTCCTATGTACTAGGAGGGCAGGGGATGGAGATTGCCTATAATGATGACGATATAAGGGAGTATATGGATATTATCAATGTATCCCATCAAGAACATCCTGTACTGATAGATAAATATATTATGGGCAAGGAGATTGAAGTAGATGCTGTGTCCGATGGGAGGGATATACTAATTCCAGGTATCATGGAGCATATAGAAAGAGCTGGGGTACATTCGGGAGATAGTATTTCCTTCTATCCATGTCAAAGCTTATCCAAAATGGTAATTAACCAAGTAGTGGACTATACACAGCGTTTGGCTAATGCTTTAGATGTTCGAGGTCTAATAAACATTCAATTCGTAGAATTCCAAGATAATATCTATGTAATTGAGGTGAATCCCAGATCCAGCAGGACAGTTCCATATATTAGTAAGGTAACAGGAATACCTATGGTAGAGCTTGCAACCAAGGCTAGTCTAAGCCACCAAATTAAGGATATGGGATATGGAACAGGACTTTACGAATCCAATAATATCATAGCTGTAAAGGTACCGGTTTTCTCCTTTGAAAAGTTACCACTAGTAGATACTGGTTTGGGACCAGAAATGAAATCTACTGGTGAAGTTTTAGGGATTGGGAAAAATCTTTCTGAAGCTTTATACAAAGGGATGCTGGCAGCAGGATATACCTTTCCCGAGAAGGGAAGTGTGCTAATTACTGTTGCAGATCCAGATAAACAGGAGATAATTCCAATTGCTTCAAAATTTGCCCAACTAGGATATAAAATCTATGCAACCTCTGGTACTGCCTTAGAACTCCATTCCAACTATATAGCAGCAAATGTTATTAGGCGCGTGAGCGAAACCAATCCCAATATAGGTGATGTTATTAAGAATAGGGAGATAAGTATGATCATAAACACTCCTACTAAAGGAAGAGATCAGGAGCGGGATGGATTTAAGATAAGGAGGATGGCAGTAGAACATTCAATACCGTGTATCACTTCTGTGGATACAGCCAAAGTTTTTGTAGACAGCGTTGAGCTAGGAATGACCGAGGATGATATCCAAATCTATCCCATGGAGGAGATAAAAGAATGAAAATGCAAAAGGTCAAGGTTTTAAAGAACCATAAGATTGCAGACAACCTATTCAAGATGACCCTATTTGCCCCGCAAATATCCTATTCTGCCTACCCAGGCCAGTTTGTTCATATCAAAATTCCCAGGGATAAATCCCTTTTATTGCGAAGGCCTATAAGCATCAACGGAGCCTATCCTGAGGAAGGTAGAGTGGATTTGGTGTTCCAGGTGGTGGGCAAAGGAACACAGATTTTGTCAAAGGTAGAAAAGGATACCGATCTGGATGTTCTAGGACCTTTGGGAAGGGGTTTTTGGATTCAGCAAGGGACTAAGAGGATATTTATTGTGGGCGGTGGATGCGGTGTTGCACCTATCAGGTTTATTGGACAGAAATGGGGTAACTTGGATATAACCTCATTCTTAGGTTTTCGAAGCAAAAGTGTAGCCTATCAGATTAGGGATTTTGAAAACTTCAGCACTAATGTGTACATCGCAACAGATGACGGCAGTCTAGGTTATAAAGGTTCTATAATATCCTTGTTGAAAGAGAAGCTTTGTGTTGAAAGACCCGATGTAATACTCTCCTGTGGTCCTCTACCTATGTTAAAAGCTTTGCGGCGGGAAGCTTTAGACCATGACATACCCTGTCAGATATCCTTAGAAGAACGAATGGGATGTGGTGTTGGAGGGTGTTTGGTGTGTTCTTGCGCTGTAATAAGCAATGAGCACTGGGATTATAAGAAAGTATGTACCGATGGTCCGGTATTTTGGAGTAAGGAGGTACTATTAGAT
>JAWLDD010000314.1:0-3395 GCA_041686815.1 Candidatus Atribacteria bacterium
AACATTTTATAATTATGTTTATGGCTCTATAACCATTTCCCTACCACACAGAACAAATATTAAAACAGCGTTTAATCCAAATTGTTTTTTTGCCTATTATAATTTAAGAAAAAGCCAAGGCTTTTAAAAAAAAGACACTTGGCAAATTCAGCAATATGACAGAAAGAGAGTATACAATTAGAACTGGACAGTGGTCTTTATTGAATAGAATAACGGGTCCACTGCCAACAAACATAAGATAAAAGTTAACGTGCTGCAGATGTCGCACTATCTCTAATAGCTTGAATAGCTTGGGCACGATCTTTTTGATTATAAATAGCTGATCCTGCGACAAGAACATTGGCACCAGCTTCGACACAAAGCTTAGCTGTTTCAGGATTTACTCCACCGTCTATTTCAATTTCCACATTTAAATTTTTCTCTGCTACGAGATCAGCAACTTCTCTGATTTTAGGTAGAACAGAATGAATAAACGATTGTCCGCCAAATCCAGGATTTACTGTCATAAGCAGTACCATGTCAACATCTTCTATTACATGTTGAATGGTAGAGACAGGCGTATGAGGATTCAATACAACGCCCGCTTTTGTACCTGTTGATTTGATCAGTTGAAGCGTTCTGTGCAGGTGAGGACAAGCTTCTACGTGCACAGTAATAATATCAGCACCAGCTTTTGCGAATGTCTCAATATATTGGTCAGGGTTTTCGATCATTAAATGTACATCTAGTGGTAAATCAGTAACAGGTCTAATCGCATCAACGATTAGTGGACCGATGGTGATATTTGGAACGAAATGTCCGTCCATAACATCGACATGGATGTAATCAGCTCCGCCTAGCTCCACATCTTTTATATCTTCTCCAAGCTTTGCAAAGTCAGCTGAAAGAATAGAAGGTGCAATTTTAATCATAAGTAAATCCTCCAATTTTTTTGAAAAGTAGAATCATTGATTCTCTTGTAAAGGCTTGTATAACAAGCTGCTACTTTAGTAATTGTAGCCTGTTTCTCCCTGAATGGTGCTGTGTTAAAATGTATACACTAGATAGAGTATATATATTACTGTGCTATACATTATACAGAACGAATCAACTAAAAGTAACGAATATTCATATTTTAATAGTTACATAAACGAAGGTTCAGGCAGACGGTGTGCAATATAAAAAACTTCTCCGTCACTCTCGCCATCAAAAACCATAGGAACGTTCGGAGTGAATATAAAGACATCTCCTGCCTCAGCTAAATATTTATTGCCCTGCATATCGCGCAAGACAAATTTGCCTTTAATAACGAAATTTACTTCCAAAAACTCAAACTCAAAACCAAATTCTTCGCCAGGCTGCATGGCGAAATACCCCATAGAAAGAGCATTTTCTTTTGATGTAATAGGAACATCTATGATTTGGCTTCTTAATCCAGGGATACCTAATTGGTCATTCAATTCTTTCATTTGAAAAGTTCCTGCTTTAATAACTTGGATCCCGGGTCCTTTGCTTAAATAACTGTAGTTTGTTTCTGTCGTTGATTCGCTCATGTTCTTCGCCCCTATAATAATTATTTTAGCATTCTTTGAAATGACGATCGTATAGCTATCAAAATAGGAACGTTGAAAATATTGTAAAAATTCAGAGTATTATTCCTAGTTGAACTTATGCTTACATAAATAATTAAATAAATAAAGCTTTTTTTCTCGAATAGTGGGATGTTTCTCGGGAATTATAAAATTAATTATTTAAAAGATTCGGCCTAAAAACGACAAATGTTTGCATTTTTCATTTTTTTTTTTTTAGAAAAACCGAAAAAAATCAGAAATCGACTCAAACCTTTAAAATAAAAGGGATTTCGGCTAAAATTAAGTACGAATTTTCGGAAAATTTGATCAAAAGTATACTTCTTGACACTATATGTTGACAAAGTGCGTACTTACAGATGTGTAAACGACAAGATATACTGTGTATGTACAGGTGGAAACTCGATTTGAAAATGTTGATATGATTGTAGTAACACTTAAATAGGAGGTGACCTGATGAATAAATTAAAAGATAATGTCGTTTTTGGAAAAGATGTTCAGTCACTAGCTATGGATTTTCTCACTGTCGCCCAAAAAGCAGCTATTGCTTCTTACCCTTGGATTGGAAAAGGGAACAAGATAGAGGCAGACGGTGCTGGAACCGAAGCGATGCGTAATCAAATGAACCTTATCGATATGAGTGGTTTGATTGTTATTGGTGAAGGTGAAATGGATGAAGCGCCTATGCTTTATATTGGTGAAGAGCTTGGAACGAGAAAAGGTCCGGAAGTAGACATTGCGGTTGATCCAGTTGAAGGAACAACGATGATGTCTAAAGGTCAAAATGACTCGTTAACAGTTATTGCTGTTTCCACTAAGGGTAGTTTATTACATGCACCGGACATGTATATGCATAAGATTGCAGTCGGGCCAAAAGCAAAAGGTTCAATCAACATAGATGCATCTTTAACAGAAAATATGAAGTCCGTTGCGAAAGCTTTAGGTAAAGACATAAAAGATTTAGTAGTAATGATACAAGATAGACCACGGCATGATCACCTGATTAAACAAGTATTTGATGCGGGAGCTCAAGTGAAATTGTTTCCAGATAATGATGTTAATGGTTCTATCGCAACTGCAATTGATCACATTGAAGGTGATATATTGGTCGGTATGGGCGGTGCTCCGGAAGGGGTTATTGCTGCGACTGCATTGAAGAGTATGGGCGGAGATTTCCAAGGCAAACTTGCTCCTCAAGACCAAGAAGAATTTGATCGCTGCGTTAAAATGGGAATAACAGATCCTGAAAAAGCGTTAACACTAGATGACATTGTGAAATCTGACGATTGCTTGTTTGTCGGCACAGGTATTACCGATGGATTATTATTACAAGGCATTCAAAAGCCACATGATGGTCTAATAAAATCCCATTCATTTTTAACGGTTAGTGGTAACTCAGAAAAGTACCAGTACATTGAAGCGTATCATTCATAAAAAATTGCTATAGAAAAAATAAAAAAAGTAACATATAAAAAGGAGAGAATCATATGCCATTAGTATCAATGAAAGAAATGTTAATTAAAGGAAAAGAAGAAGGGTATGCTGTAGGACAGTTTAACATTAATAACCTTGAGTTTACTCAAGCGATTTTACAAGCTGCACAAGAAGAAAACTCACCGGTTATTCTTGGAGTATCTGAAGGTGCTGCTCGTTACATGGGCGGTTTCAAATTAATCGTGACAATGGTAAAAGAATTAATGGAAGAATATAACGTAACAGTTCCTGTCGCTATCCATCTTGATCATGGATCTAGCCTTGAAAAATGTGTACAAGCTATTCATGCTGGATTTACGTCTGTTATGATTGATGGTTCTCATCATCCACTTG
>JAWLDD010000315.1:0-3051 GCA_041686815.1 Candidatus Atribacteria bacterium
ATTCAAAAGCAAATCAGCTAGGACGAAATCTAAGGGAAAAGGGCATTGGACCTGGAACTTTAGTTAGTATTATGACCAAGAGAGGCCCAGAAATGATAATAGGTATATTGGCAGTCTTAAAAGCCGGCGGTGCATACGTACCAGTTGATATTGAGTATCCTAGCGACAGGATAAAATATATTTTGGAAGATTCGGAATCTAGGGTTATATTAACGAAGGGAGACATTGGATATAAATCCTTTTATGACGCCGAGTTGGTGTATTTAGATGATCGAGAGTTGTATAGAGGCGACGATGGGAACTTAGAAAATACAAATTCTAAAGATGATATATCATATATGATCTATACATCGGGGTCCACAGGAAAGCCAAAGGGAGTAATGATTAATCATAAAGCTGTTATAAATTTTGTAAAGGGAATATCTGACCAAATTGAATTTTCTTCAAACAGAACTATTTTGGCTCTGACGACTATATCCTTTGACATATTTGTACTTGAGACAATTCTTCCTCTATTAAAAGGTTTGAAAATTGTTATAGCTGATGAAAACGAACAGCTTGACTCTAGGCTTCTTAGCCAATTGATTGACTATAATAAAGTTGATATGGTTCAAATTACGCCTTCTAGACTTCAAATGCTAATTGAAAATGGAAAGCATAATCAAGTTTTAAAGAAGGTGAAGACACTTATGGTAGGTGGAGAAGCATTTCCAAAGTCTTTACTGGAGAAATTAAAGCAATTAACTAATGCTGATATATATAACATGTATGGACCTACAGAAACCACTGTATGGTCAACGATAAAGAACTTGACAGAAGAAACTGAGATCAACATTGGTAAACCAATATTGAATACTCAGATATACATATTGGATAACAAGCTTAAATTGCAGCCTATCGGTGTAGTTGGTGAAATATATATAGCAGGAGAGGGTCTAGCAAAGGGTTACTACAATAAACCAGAGCTTACTAGAGAGAGATTTTTGGATAATCCCTTTAGAAAAGGCGAAAGAATGTATAGAACAGGAGACCTTGCTAGATGGCTTTCAAATGGAGACATAGAATACATTGGCAGAAGTGATTATCAAGTTAAGATTAGGGGTTATAGAATTGAAACTCAAGAGATTGAGAAAAACCTAAAGACACTTGATGGGATAGCAAATTGTATTGTTGTCCCTAAACAAAATGAAGCAGGACATAAGTTTTTGATAGCATATTATGTATCAGATAAGGAAATGAAAGTTGAAAATCTAAGGGAGCATTTGGCAGCAAAGCTACCGACATATATGATTCCAGAAATATACTACTATTTGGACAAGCTACCTATTACTCCTAATGGAAAAATAGATAGAGGTAAACTACCAGAATGTGGAATTTATCATCCTAAAACAGAAGAAGCCTATGTAGCACCTGAAACAGATATTGAAAAGACCATAACAGAAATATGGCTGAGGATATTAAAATGTGATGTAATCGGTGTAAATGATAACTTTTTCAGTCTTGGTGGTAACTCACTACTGTTGATTCAAATGCATTCAGAAGTTGAAAAAATATATCCTGGAGTAGTAGCAATATCCAAAATATTCGTATATTCTACTATAAGAAAATTAGCCCAATATATTTCTGAAAGAATTGGAGAAATAAAAGAAGATGAGATGGAAAGACCGTCATTTCCTGTGATTCCAGCAGAATATTTCAATTATGCTCAAAGCAGTGAAATGAATATTGAACTGAAATTTGAAATAGAGGGTCAGCTCTACTCTACCATTAGTATGATTTCAGAAGCTAATAATATAGAAAAACATGAAATACTTGAATCAATTTTCCTATATATGTTGGCTAAAATTTCTAAGCAGAAAACCATAACAGTGCCTTCGCTGAGGAGCGATGGATCAGAGATATTCTGTCTCAAGGTTGATTTCAGTGATATAAAGGATTTTAAAACCCTTTATAAAAGGATGAATAACCTAAACAAAGATAGCCTGTCAAACAGAGTTCAATACAAAAAACTTCTAAGTATAGATGGATCTGGGTATAAGCATCAAATTATCCCTCTTATCTATAGTGGCGTTGCACTAGAGAGCACAAAGACAAATGAATTTGACATCGTTCTTAGAATTAGCAAGGAAGAAAACAGGATGGAATGTTATTTCCAATATGCCAGTGGAAAATTTAAAAGTGCTAAGATGAAGGAGCTGTTTATTAATTATAGGCAGCTTATAGCAAATGTTCTAAATAGTCAGAAATAACAGGGGGGAGCATGCAGGAACAATATACCTTTATTGAAAGACATTGAATCTAAAGAATAACAATTTAGCTCTCAATGAAATGTTTTGAGATGTGGAGGATATCATATGGAGAGTTTATTAGACCTAAATCTGATGGAGATGGAATCAAGTAATAATACAGAAATAGAGGTTGAGGAGTTTTGCTCAGGGGATATTGCCATTATTGGGATTTCAGGAGCCTTTAGTGAAGCTGACGATGCACGGCAGTTCTGGGAGAATATTAAGAATGGGAAGGATTGTATAAAACCATTTCCACCAAAAAGAGCTATGGCTATGGATATTTTAGCCGATAGTCTTGGAATATTTCCTGGAGTTCGTCAATACTCTAAGGGGGGGTTTTTTGAAGAAATTGATAATTTTGACTATGCTTTTTTTGGCTTATCTCATAAAGAGGCAAGCCTTATGGATCCAAATCAAAGGCTTTTTCTCCAAACGGGAATAAAGGCCATCGAAGACGCTGGGTATGGTGGGAAAAAGCTTGTTGGAAGAAATGTAGGAGTTTACGTTGGGTACAGTGACGACTTTGGCATTGACTATAAAACTATAGTGTCAAGGGTAGACCCCTCGTTGTTTTCTGTGGCAGTTTCTGGGAATGTAAAGTCAATTATTCCAAGTAGGATTTCCTATATAATGGATTTTAAAGGCCCCAGCGTAGTTGTTGATACTGCGTGTTCATCTGCATTGGTTGCTATACATATAGCTTGTCAAGCAATTAGGAATAATCAATGTGAAATAGCGTTAGCAGGATCTGTTAAAGTTAATT
>JAWLDD010000315.1:3061-3363 GCA_041686815.1 Candidatus Atribacteria bacterium
GTATCGAATCCTCCGATGGAAAAACTAGAGCCTTTGATGATACATCTGATGGAACAGGTATAGGTGAAGGTGTAGGCGCAATTATTCTTAAGCCTCTTAGCAAAGCAATAAACGATAGAGATAGTATTTACGCTGTAATAAAGGGAAGTGCCTACAATCAGGATGGTGCATCTATGGGGATAACAGCTCCAAATGCTCAGGCTCAACAGGAAGTGATTAATATGGCGTGGACCGCTGCGGGAATAGAGCCGGAATCTATTTCAATAGGATCTCCTAATTTTGTTCCTGTACCGTGAGCTTCT
>JAWLDD010000316.1:0-3361 GCA_041686815.1 Candidatus Atribacteria bacterium
GTTAATGCGGGTTTGATAACTTCTGATAAGGGAAAACGATCGAATCCAATGATTGACAATTCATGAGGTACACTTATATTTAGTTCTTGAATAGCTACCATAGCTCCTAGGGTCATATAATAATTGGTTGCATATATAGCGGTTGGAAGGTTACCACTTAACAACATTTCCTTAGTAGCGGAATATCCTCCTTCATTGGAATAATTCCCCCACTTAACTAAGTCTGATTCTTTAGATATTCCATATTTCTTTAATGCATTTAGATATCCTTTAGATCTTTCTTTACTAGTAGATGACTCCTTACTACCGTTAATAATACCAATCTTTCTATGCCCCATCTCAATTAATCTCTCGACCGCTTGAAATGAAGCATTCATGTTATCTACCATAATTTTGTCTGTTTCTAGAGATGGAAAATCATCATCTATAATAACTACAGGTATATTGTTGTGCAAATAATCATTAACATTATTAATGATCTTATTTGGCCATATGCTAGGAAATAAGACTAATCCGTCAACCGATCGATCTCTAAGAAACTGGAGTTTATATTTTAATCTGTCTACATCATCCTCATAGTCGCACAGAATAATGCTATAGTTTTCCCTTTCCACTGTTCTTTCTAGAGCAGTAACTATAGATGTGGCAAAAATATCCGTTAGGCTCCCTATAACCACACCTATAGTCATGGATCGATTATTCTTAAGGCCTTTAGCAATTATATTTTCTTTAAAATTTAGCTCCTTTATTGCCTTTTCTACTTTGATCCTATTGTATTCTCTAAGTTTAAGTCCATTTAAGTATCTTGAAACTGTTCCTACAGAAACTCCTGCTTTGTGTGCTACATCACGAATTGTTGGTTTCATAAAATGGTTGTCTCCTCTATGACACTATAATTGAACCGGTTCAACTTTATTTCATTATATAACCTTTTACTATTTTTGTCAATAATCAAAAGGAAATTGAAATGCTAGAATAACATTATTTCCACTAATAAGTCCCTAATTCCAATCCCCTGTCTACAAAATATCTGTATGTTTCATAGTTTACTGTATCAGGGATAGAGTGATCGCTATGAAGAACATATCCATATTTTTGCATAACCGTAGGAATCTTAGTTTGAAGCTCCTCATCCACCTTGCCGATATCGTTACTATATAGGACTCTTATATCCATTCCACCCATAAACGATAAAACATCTCCATAGTCTCTGTAAAGTTTTAGTAGATCCATACCTGCTTTTATTTCAATCACCTGAAGACAATCTATACCCGCTTCTATCATACCGGGAATTAGTTTCTCTACCATTCCACAGGAATGCATTATCACAGGTAGATTACGACTCTTGGCATAATCTATCGTTTTGAGATGACCAGGCTGAATAATTTCTTTATACATAGCAGGAGACATAAATGGCCGTTCCTTAAATCCCATATCCTCATAATACCAAATGCCATCTGGTTCACCCTCTTCAGAGAATAAAATCTCTTGAAGATCTATAGTAAGCTGGGCATAGGTATCTACCATATCTCTGACCCAATCAGGATCTAAAGCCATTCCAACCAACATGTGTTCATGGCCACATACTGGGTGCATACACTCGAATACATTGATGCCCGACCAGGCAAAGAAGCGATTTTTTTCTCTAGCATAGGCTTTAGCTTCTCTATAAGCCTTAAAGTTTATTCTCTCCCGTTGAGGCTTAAGTAGAGGTTTAATATGTTCTTCCCAATCTTCCCTAGTCTTTACCAGAAAATCCACATGTTCAGGGGTAGTATCATGGAGTTTGTGGCGTCTGAGTAATGCGCCATTACCATCACGGATTAAAATAGTCTCTTCGGTTTCCTCTACAACCTCTGGTTCAAAATCCAAATCTGCCATCAAGTTAAAGGCCCAATATGTTTCCATATCAAATCCAAAATGGTCTGCTAAATTATCATCTTTTCTAATATGTCCTTCTTCAGTCCATTTCTTATAGGTATCTCCCCAAAAACTCTCAAATAGTCCTATTCTATCTACTGGTTGTCTTTTTAATATATTACCTATTCTCTCAATTCCCGTCATTGGTTGCATGAGTTGCCCTCCTAAATTATAAAAGATAATTTGGCATCCTACCCAAATGGCGTTCAACTTATTAGTATTTATCTTATGAACTTCATTAAATTTAGTCGTCCCCTTCTCAACAATCTTTCAATATCATTGGGAGGTAGGGGCTTACTAAATAGATATCCTTGAATAACGTCACAATTCCTGTCTATTAAGAGGCGAAGCTGCTCTTCGGTTTCCACTCCTTCCGCAGTTACCATGAGATTCATCCTGTGGGCTAAGGCAATAATAACCTCAGCTATATAACGCTTGTCTCGATCATTGGTAATATCCTCCACAAAGGCTCTATCAATTTTCATATTGTTTATGGGTAAACGTTGTAAGTAATTCAATGAAGAATAGCCCGTACCAAAATCATCAAGGGCAATCCTCACCCCCATCTGATTCAAGCGAGCAAGTATCTTAATATTCTCCTCCATAGATTCCATCAAGTTGCTTTCTGTGATTTCAAGCTCAAGGTAACTAGGATCTAACTCCACTTCTTCTAAAATCTCTTGGACCAGGTTAATAAAGTTCCAGCGCCTTAGTTGAAATGGAGAGATGTTTACCGATATACGAACAGGACTATATCCTTTATCCTGCCATTCTTTATTTTGCTTACAAGCTGTACGCAACACCCACTCTCCAATGGGTATAATAAGTCCCGTATCCTCTGCAAAAGGAATAAAATGGCTGGGTGGAATAGGGCCTCGTTCAGGATGATTCCATCTTATTAGTGCTTCAACAGCCTCAACTCTACCTGTTTTTGAGTTGATCTGCGGTTGGTAGGCTAAGCTAAATTCGCCTTTATCTAAAGCATTTCGTAAATCCCTATCCATCTCCATCCTCTGAATTACCTTATCGTTCATGGAGCGATCAAAAAACTCATAGGTGTTTTTCCCATATTTCTTTGCCTCATACATGGCGATATCAGCATTTTTAAGCAATACCTCCGTGTTATTTCCGTCATCGGGAAATACGGTAATACCAATACTGGCAGTAGGATATATCTCATAGCCGTCAATTATCCAAGGATAGCTAAAGATCTTTAGGATATCATCTACTATACGGTGAATCTCCTGTTCATCTTCTATTCCAAACTTAGCTAAAACGAATTCATCTCCACCAAACCTGCCTACAAGGCTATCGGCTCCGTTCAGTCTTTCTAATTCGATTCCTAGTTGTTTGAGTACCTTATCACCAAATCCGTGTCCAAAAGTGTCGTTTATCACTTTAAAGTTGTCAATATCCAAGAAGAATACAAAGCCTTTTTTAT
>JAWLDD010000317.1:0-3357 GCA_041686815.1 Candidatus Atribacteria bacterium
GAATATTATATTCTACCTTATATTTGTTAAACAGATCTGCTGTTTTCATAACCTTGTTAAATGTTCCTTTATTTGAAGCATCAATTCTGCTGAGATCATGTATATCCTTGGTGCCATCTAGGGATAATCCTACCAGGAAGTTGTTTTGATGTAAAAACTTAGCCCACTTGTCATCTATGACCATGCCATTGGTCTGTAGAGCATTGTTTATCTTAACTCCTTTTTTGTTGTATCTCTTTTGAAACTCTATCAACTTTTCAAAGAAGTCAAGTCCTGCCAGGGTAGGCTCTCCTCCTTGAAAGGCAAATGTACAGAACCTATCAGCATATTCCAAGGTCTTTTTGACCAGTATCTCAAGGGTATCTATTTCCATAATTCCATAGGATTTTACCTCTCTATTGTCAGCTATGGAATGATAAAAACAATACTTGCATCTTAGGTTGCAGTTGCTAGACGCCGGCTTTATCAGCAAACTAATGGGTGGCATATCCTTCCCGCCTTTACATTGTTCTTTTTCTTACACATATGTATAACATATGTTGTATGTTTTACATAATATAATTATTTTACCATTAAATCAAATAGAAAAGCAATATTCCCAGAGCTCCTGATAAAACGATAGTTAGGATAGGGTTTAGTTTATACTTTTTTAGAGCTACCAAGGAAACAGCAAATACGAAAATGCCCCCTATGTTTATAGCATCCATGGGATTATTGATCAGCGTTGATAACAATTTGGTGGAGAGTTCTTCCTTGAAAATTGCTGTCTCGGATACAAAGATCGCAGCAGTAGTTATTAGTCCAGCTATAGCAGGTCTTATACAATACAATATTGTGGTGTTTAAAGGGTGGTCTTGAAACCTGAAAAAATATCTGGATACTATCAAAATAAGAACTAAAGAAGGTATAGCTACTCCTACGGTGGCAGCTAAGCCACCAATAAGACCTGCTGTCTTATAGCCTACATAGGTTGCAGAGTTTACAGCTATTGGCCCGGGGGTCATTTCTGATATTGCTATGATATCAAAAAATTCGGAAACACTAAGCCAACCATTGCCCTGGATTTCCCTCTCTATCATAGGGATCATGGCATATCCACCACCAAAACTAAAGAGGCCTACCTTTAAAAAAGTCAATAATAGCTTTAAATATATCAATTTTCATTGTCTCCTTTTCCCACGATCTGTGCAACTTTTTTGGGAGATGTGAAGTATAGGATCAATCCTACTGTAGCTCCCCCTATGACTGTAAATATAGCATGGATATCTAAAAACAGTACCAATATCACAGTGATTAATGAGATAGCAGACGTTATCTTGCCCTTTACGGCTTTCTTACCTACTTTTACCGCCGCTAAAAGTATTAATGCAACTACTGCTGACCGTATCCCCATAAGTGCAGCCTGTACAATAGGATTATTCTGAAACTTTGAGAAGAAAGCTGCAATTAAAGTAATTATAATAAAGGAAGGAAGTATCACACCACAAGCTGCTACTAAAGCACCCTTTCTTCCTGCAATCTTATATCCTACAAATGTAGAGGAATTTATTGCAATGGCACCGGGAATGGATTCCGATACCGCAAATACATCGATGATTTCTTCCTCACTCTTTATCCAGCCTTTATTGACTATAACCTCCCTCTCGATAATGGGTATCATGGCATACCCCCCTCCAAAGGTAAAGGCACCTATTTTAAAGAATGTAATAAACATATCAAGTAATCGCTTTAAATCAGTTTTTTTATCCAATTTTATCCTCCTAATGCTTCTTTAGTGCTTCTTCTGTATACCTTTTATGTTCACTAAATCCCAGTCCAGAGCATCAAATCCCTCAATAGGGGTTCTTTAAAAATGATAGTACATCATTTATATAAGGAATGATTATGAATTGAAGAAATGGATTTTGGTATTGCTATGATTTGGCACTGGAAAGGTTCGGAATATCCCTGTATCCATTTTTACTGTGTTTTTACCAGGCAGTCCAGTTAGGGATATACTCAGTAATCCATACATTCTATCTAAAGTTTAGATAAAAAATATATTCGAGATAATCTTCATAAGGTATATCAAGGCTCCAATGGGTACTTTCTATCCCCAAATGCAGCTGTACGCCACGGGCATATTCTTCTGCAGTCTTTACGCTCACAAGCTGATAGGCACGTTATTTTGTTCTCTGTCCACAAACTTCTACCCTACGACTCACCATACATATACCTGTCAGCTTTGTCCAGTCCTTGGATCAATAGTATCCATTACTCGCCCAATTGTATACCAAATGGAGATACCATTCGGTAGTTCAAGATATTGCCTAAGCCATTCTTCTTTGGCAATAGCCCATTCTCCTATCTCTTCCCACTCATCACACTTACATACGGTTACAACTACTGTGATGAATAATATATCCATAAATTTATGCCGAACCTTTTTAACTGTTATAAAAGACTTGTATTCCCTGGAAAAATGAGTAAACTTGATGTAGATACTGTTAGGCTGGAACTAATAAAAATCCAATCGTGAATAGTACGGAGCGCTCGCTGCATAACACTTAGACTTTGCAGCAGCTGCATTACAAAACGGAGGTTTATAAACCTTGGAGAACATCCACAAGATTAAGTTCCAGCCTAAGCTGAAGTAGCAGCTTTTTTCTCTACTTGGTGGGTGCAAAATTTGAATAACTGTTTCTATGGAAAAGTCTACACTCTTTAAGGACAAACAGCCAGCATCTTCTGTTTCCAATTTATAACAAATAGCTGTAAGTAATACTATTCATTTACAACGCCTAAAGTATTGTGTTCTTACAAACTCTGATGTATTTATTTTCAAATTTATATCTTTTTTCACTATACTAGTCCTAACCGCTCGTATTGCTCTGTAGGTGCATCGTGTTCTTCCATAAGTCTTACCATTTTAATCTTCATTTTCTCTTTTATTCTATCATCATAAATGGGATTTTCTTGATGATAATCATTCTTTATATCAAATAGTAAATCTCCACTAGGATAAGCACCCGTATAGGTATTTGATACTATCTTCATTAAAGGAATTCCCTTTGTAAATGGGAGAGGTCCAACAATAGAAGCAGTGCGAAGCTCTGATGGAGAGAAAAAACCTACCATACGCATTGGCATTAAAGTATACTCGTATAGTGGTTTGTTCTCCTTATTAGCTGGTGCTTTCATAAACACATAATCTTCATCGACACAGCAGACATGCCCGCCGAAAATACCAAACAAGCCAGCATCCCGCACCTTTTTATCAAAGGCAATAGTATCCCTCAATGAATGTCCACACATATCTTCAGGGATTGGAACATTAAAATATTCCAGTAAAGTTGCCGGTATATCTATGGTTTGGAC
>JAWLDD010000318.1:0-3346 GCA_041686815.1 Candidatus Atribacteria bacterium
TTGCTTCATGTAGCCTGAGGATAGTACGTCCTACAGTAGTTTTTCCGCAGCCGGATTCACCCACCAGACCCATGGTCGTACCTTTGGGTATGGAAAAAGAAATTCCGTCCACAGCCTTAACATAACCCGTAGTCCGCTGAAATACGCCAGACTTTATGGGGAAATATTTAACTAAATTCTTTACTTCAAGCATCATCTCAGCCATCTTTTTCCACATCCTTTTCATACAGCCAGCAAGCTACTTGATGAGTATCGCTGATCCTAAAATCAGGAGGATATTGTTCTTTGCACTTTGCAGTACAGCTGCCACAACGATCGGCAAAATAACAGCCAGCTGGCATGTTTATAGGATTAGGCACCTGTCCTGGAATGGAATAGAGTCTATCTACGCCTTTTTCCACGGAAGGCTTACTCTTCAACAGCCCAACGGTATAAGGATGTTTTGGATTTTGATAGATATCCAAAGCGGTACCTATCTCTATAACCCTTCCGGCATACATAACCACAACTATATCCGCCATCTCAGCTACTACTCCCAAGTCATGGGTTATAAGCATAATGCTAGCATCAATTTTATCCTTTAGCTCTCTCAAAAGATCTAGAATTTGCGCCTGAATGGTTACATCCAGAGCAGTAGTAGGTTCGTCGGCAATGATTAACTTTGGGTCACAGGCAAGTGCTATGGCTATCATCACCCTTTGACGCATACCTCCAGATAGCTCATGAGGATATGAGTGATAAATTCCCTCTGCACGGGCTATCCCTACTAGCTTTAGCATCTCTATAGATCTCTTTTTAACTTCGTCTTTGCTCATCCCCGGGTTATGGAGGATTATGGTCTCATCGATTTGATGTCCTATGGTAAATACCGGGTTCAAGCTGGTCATGGGCTCTTGGAATATCATAGCTATATCCCTGCCCCGTATCTTTTGCATTTCCTTTGACGGCAATTTTGTAAGGTCAACAACTCTCTTTCCGTCATTGTAGCGGATCTCACCGCCTACGATTTGACCAGAAGGCCCTTGTACCAAGCCCATTACGGAAAGAGACGTAACGGATTTACCGCAACCCGATTCGCCAACCACACTAACGGTTTTCCCCTTAGGTATACTAAAGGTAACACCATCTACTGCCTTAACTGTGCCTACATCGGTGAAGAAGTAGGTCTTGAGATTATCTATTTCAATAACATTTCGGGAATCCTTCATGGCGGTATGATAATCATACTCACCAGCATCCCTTTGTTTCTTTTTTTCTTCGTAATATCTAATCTTTTTCTGATTCTCCCTGTTTATCCTGCGGAGCTCCATCTTACCTTCATAAGCAGGAGTTCCTTTTTTGGGGAAAAAATCATTTTTGATATTTCGGGCCAATCGCCCTAGGTTTTTCATCATTCCCACATTAAAGACCTCCTAGCGTTTCATCTTGGGATCAAAAGCGTCCCTCAATCCATCTCCGACCAGGTTAAAGGACATAACGGTTAACAGGATACATATACCCGGCGGTACCCAGATATTTAGATTATTTCGCAGTATCTCTGGGTCATTTACAGCGTCTACCATATTGCCCCATGAAGCATAGGGGAAGGATAAACCTATACCTAAATATGACATGGCAGATTCCGTCAATATAACGCTGCCGATTCCCAGGGTAGCTATAACTATAAGCTGAGGCATAACATTGGGAATCAAATGTTTATATATCCTTCTCATGGGCTTAAGACCTGTAGCTTCTGCTGCTGCCATAAATTCCTGTTCACGAAGGGATAGGATTTGTCCCCTAACTATTCTTGCAACACCTGGCCAGCCCAGTAAGCCCAGTACCAACATCAAAACGTATATCTTCTCTTGAGGCGGCACCTTCATCGAGATCATTATGGATCCCAAAATCAGCATAATGGGCAGGGAAGGAATACAATTGAATATATCCACTATTCTCATGATTAGATTGTCCACCCAACCTCCATAGTAGCCAGATAGACCGCCTAGTAGTACTCCTAAAAGCAATTCCATAATTATAACTATAAAGCCAACCATTAGGGATATTCTGCCCCCATACATCAACCGGGTCATAACATCCAAGCCCATGGCATCGGTGCCCAGCCAATGCTCTTTGGAAGGCTGAGCCTTATTATCCAAGGTTCTTACAACAACAGGGCCTTCCATTATGCTATAGGGTCCCTCTTCATTGGATTGGTAAGACCATCTTTGAATACCTCTATCAGAGCGGATAGAGTATAGCTCCCCTTCTTCGGAGATTGCATATAGATAACCATTTTTATCAGCTATAGGCTCACTGATAATGTCAGCATACCCCATAAAGTCCCATTTCTTTACCTTGGTGTCCTGGGTTGTGGCTACTATTGCACCATCTTCCAGGGTGATATCAAGGTTTGATACCGCAAGGGGTGAAGCTTCAAAGATATTCTCTACCAATGATTCCGGATTATCTGTATCATGAGTCTCCACAATTTGACCCTTGCCAGGTTCAATTTCCAGAACCTTACCACCTTCAACAGGCAAATAAATCCTTCCATCGTCGGAGATGATGGGCTGTCCTGTTATGTTATTATCCGTATAAAGATGCCAACGAAGGGCACCATCGCCTTCATTTAAAGAATATATATGGTTGCTGCCCGCCACCAAATATATAGCGCTCATCTTCTTCTCCTTATGGAACATTTGATACTCACCATAGGGTGAGAAATATGGTCCTATAAATGAGAAGACAGTCATTACCAGCAATACTATTACCCCTAGAATTGCCAATTTATTTCGTAAGAACCGTCGTAAAACCAATTGACCAGGGGTTATAATGCCTTCGGTGGAGGTGTCATTTGACTGCTGTTTATTCAATTGCTGTTTTTCATTAGTTTTATTCAACAAAAAGCACCCCCTAACTTAGTCGTACACGTGGATCAACCACTGCATAGAGCAGATCGGAAATCAATGTTCCCAGTAGTGTCATAACTGCAATAAAGATATTAAATGCCATAATAAATGGTATATCCCCTTGTCTCATAGCCATCAAGCTAATCTTTCCTAAGCCGTCTATGGCAAAGATGCCCTCGGTAATGATTGCACCAGTAAACAATCCGGGTATAGATCCACCGATCATCGTTACAATTGGAATCAAGGTGTTTCTAAAAGCATGCTTGTAGATAACCTTGTTCTCGCTGAGTCCCTTGGCTCTGGCAGTACGAACATAATCCGCATTCAAGACTTCTAACATATTTCCCCTACTATAGCGCATTAGTCCACCTATACCAGTAACAACAAAGACCGTTATGGGCAGAATAAAGTGCTTAGCCATGTCCAACAGGAGTCTAAAGCCCGTATAATCATAG
>JAWLDD010000319.1:0-3342 GCA_041686815.1 Candidatus Atribacteria bacterium
CCCGCTATCTGAACTGGATCCAGGATGGCGGTAGGTGTCAACACTCCTGTCCTGCCTACCTTCACTTCGATATCCTTTAGACGGGTCTCTTTCTGTTGTGCTGGGAACTTAAAGGCTATAGCCCACCTGGGGGTCTTGGAAGTAGTGCCCAATCGCTGCCTATGAGCCAGAGAGTTTACTTTTATAACCAGTCCATCTATGTCATAGGGGAGATCATGCCTTTTATTGGTCCATTCCTGACAGAGTTCAATAACCTCTTCCATGGAGGATGTCCTATAAATAAACGGGTTAACCTTTAGCCCCATCTCCTTCATCATCTCCATAGCTTCATAGTGATTGTCCATGATCTGGCCATCTATATGTTCAAGGTTAAATAAAAAGATATCCAGGTGCCTAGATGCTGTGACCCTGGGATCTAATTGCCTCAAGGAACCGGCAGCTGCATTTCTGGGATTGGCAAAGGTAGGCTGCCCTTCTAATTCCCTTTGTCTATTGAGTCTTTCAAAATGACTTTTGGGCATAAACACCTCACCTCGGACCTCTACTGAGTAAGGCTTATTCAATCTTAAGGGAATAGATCTCACTGTTTTTAGGTTTTCAGTAATATTCTCACCTACTTGCCCATCTCCACGAGTGGCTCCTCTAACTAGGCTTCCGTTTTCATATACCAAGGATACCGATAATCCATCTATCTTAAACTCAACAACATATTCAACTTCTTCTCCCACCGCATTTCTAACTCGACGATGAAAGTCCATAAGTTCCCCTGGTGAAAAGGCATTAGCCAAGCTCAGCATCGGCGACGAATGTACTACGGTGTCAAAACCTTGTAATGGAGCTCCACCTACCCTTTGAGTAGGGGAATCAGGGGAGTAAAATTCCGGATAAAGCTCTTCCAGCTCTATCAGCTGGCGTATTAGGGCATCATACTCCTCATCGGTAATGGTAGGTTGATCCAGAACATAGTACCGATAATTGTGGTATCTTATCCTATCCCTCAATTCCTCTATTTGCTTACTTATTATGTCTTTGTCCATACAGAATCCTCCAAATATAGATATAGAGTATATTTACTTTATAATCTTTATGGGAGCATAGGTTGCCATAAAGCTTCTGATACCGCCTTGTTCAAATGCAATCTTTAGCTCCTGATCCTCTCCGCTGCCGCTCATGGCTACAATAGTGCCTTTACCAAACTTTTTATGAATTATCTTTTGCCCCAATGAGAAGCTTCGCTCTCCTTGACCGCCTTTTGGGGTATCATCGGAATAGGCTTTATCAATGCTGTCCGATGTAGGTTGAGTTTTGGAGTTCCCCCAACGATTAAAACCTATATTCCTGCCTGTATACTCCCTGCTTTGTGAACTACCGTAGTCATCCCTATACCACATATTCCCTACAGACAGATCAATATGCTCTATTAGCTCCTGGGGAATCTCATCCAGAAATCGGGATGGCATGTTTTGGGAGTAGTTGCCAAAAATATTCCGCTGGTTGGCATAGGAAAGATAGAGCTGTTGTTCTGCTCTAGTTATACCAACATAGCACAGTCTTCGCTCTTCTTCCATTTCATCCTCAGAATCCATAGCACGAGCATGGGGGAAGAGATACTCTTCCATCCCTGCAATGAACACAACAGGAAATTCCAAGCCCTTTGCAGAATGCATGGTCATCATGTTTACTGCCGATTGCCCTTCTCCCAGATTGTCCAAATCCGATACCAAAGCTATATTCTCCAGGAAGTCCACAAGATCTGAGCCTTGATAATCCCTTTCAAATTCCTTGGCAGCAGTGATAAACTCTCGGATGTTTTCTAGCCTTGTTTCAGCCTCGACTGTTTTCTCATCCTGAAGAGACTTCTCATAGCCCGTATGCTCCAAAAGGGTTTGTATAAACTCCGTTAAGGGCATAACCTCCTTCATGGCTATAAGATTGGATATCATCTCTCCGAATTCTTTGACCTTCTTACCGGTTCTTACCGTTATCTCTTGGTATTCATCCAAATCCAAGATAATGCTGAATATGCTTTCACCTTCCCTGGATGCTACTTCCTCCAATGTGGTCAAGGTCGTATTGCCTATCCCCCGTCTAGGAACGTTTATTATCCTTTTTAAACTTATATCGTCTGCGGGGTTAGCTACAACTCTAAGATAAGCTATGATATCCTTTATCTCTTTACGATCATAGAACCTTAAACCTCCATACATGCGATAGGGAATGCCGTATTTCATAAGGGCATCCTCTATGGCCCGGGATTGGGCATTTGTCCTGTAGAGTATGGCAAAATCCCCTGGTGATTTATTGTCACCAGTTATATGCTTATGGATATTCCTGCAGATGATGTCTGCTTCCTGCTTCTCATCATCCACCTTGTAAACAACTATATTGCTTCCCTGTCCCTTTTGGGTCCACAACTTCTTCTCCTTACGCCCTCTATTGTTCTTTATCACTTCATTGGCTGCATCCAATATGGACTGGGTGGATCTATAGTTTTCTTCTAACTTTACAATCTTGGCATTTGGAAAATCCTTTTCAAACTCTAGAATATTGCGTAGATCTGCCCCTCTCCAGCCATAGATGGATTGATCATCATCACCTACAACGCAGAGATTTTGATGTTTCATGGATAGTAACTTTACCAGCATATATTGGGCATAGTTGGTGTCCTGATATTCATCTACCAGTATATATTGAAACTTGGTCCCATAGTAGTCCAACACATCGGGTCGTAAATAAAAAAGCTCCAAAGTCCTGTTAATAAGATCATCGAAATCCAGGGCGTTGTTCTTTGCTAGCTTATCCTGATACAGCTTATATATATCGGCAATTCTCTCCTCGCGGAACTGCCCTTTTATCTCTTTCCTATAGTCTTCTGGACTTATTATTTGATCCTTGAAACTACCTATTTTGGCCCGTATGTCCTTGGCATTAAAGTATTTCTCGCTTAGATTCAGCTCTTTTATGCAATCTTTTATAAGGGTTAGCTGATCATCAGCATCGTATATTACAAAGTTACGGGTAAAGCCTATCTTGTCAATCTCCCTTCTCAGTATCCTGACACAGGTGGAATGGAAGGTGCTAACCCAGATATGATTTGCACGGCTGCCAACCAAGTCGTATATTCGCTCACTCATCTCTTTGGCAGCTTTATTTGTAAAGGTTATGGCTAGAATACTGCCAGCATTAACCTTTAATTTCTCGATTAAATAAGCCACCCTATAGGTTAAAACCCTGGTTTTGCCACTGCCCGCCCCTGCCAGGACCAGCATCGGACCGCCAGGGTGAGTAACCGCCGCCAGTTGTTGACTATTTAAATACCTCGCAAAATCAGTCATGTTTATC
>JAWLDD010000320.1:0-3331 GCA_041686815.1 Candidatus Atribacteria bacterium
AGATACCATCCCTTTAAAAGAAAAGTGAGGCTACAAATTTGCAGTCTCACTTTTCTTTTAAGAATTTAACTTTAAAGCGGTATGCCTTATAATGGCATAATAGCCTAAACTAACTATTAATATCCATCATTTTGTATAATGTTCTGATTAGCTTCCATCTCATTTTCAGGAATAGGGAACGCTAACCTATAAGATCCATAGGGTATTTCTTCGTGATCAGAATAGCCTGCATTCTGTGCTGTAGATGGGATATCAAGTCCTCTTCTGACTAAATCATGGAACCTAAATCCTTCAAAACAAAGCTCTTTTCGTCTTTCATTTAAAATATTCTCTATGGTTGCGTCAGCATAGGTACTTGCTCCACGATTTTCAGGGATCATGTTTAAATAATCCAAATCCTCCAGGCCATCAAGACCTGTTTCTCCTTCTTCCATCAGGGCCTCTGCATAATTCAGAATCACTTCCTCATACCTGATCAATTGCACATTATCTGCAAAATCTACCATATCAGGCCATTTACCATTATTCCTATAAAATTCGGGTAACTCAGGTCCTGGTCCTATCATATTTACAGTTTCACCCAATACCTCCAGTTGACCCATCATGCGTACATCCGTTGAATCAAAGATTTCAGTAAGCCCGGGGGTAACAGCTACATCGCCATAAGACCCTCCTCGATACATATAAGCTAATCCACTAATATTATTATTATCAGTCGAATTATATGCCAGTTCTAAGATGGCATCAGCTCCACCATCATTTTGCCATAGACTAACATAATCGGCAGAATCAACAATTTCATACTTTTCAGAACTAATTACCTCCTCGCAATCATCTATCACCTGCTGCCAGTCCTGGAAGTAGAGTGCAACTCGTGATCTTAATGCATATGCTGCCTCTTCTGTAAAGTATTGATAATCCTTTCCCGCATAAGAAAATGAAGTTCCGGAAAGATTATCTATCGCTTGTTGAAGATCATTATAAATCTGTGTCTGCATATCACTATATGGAAGTCTTTCCGGATTCAGACTTTCATCGTCTAACAGGCCAACATCACCTGTATATTCTGTTATATAGGGGGCAGTTAGTGCATCAGCTCCACCTGTCACGTGCTGTTGTCCATAAAGTTTCATAAGGTCAAAATGAGCCATTGCACGTATGTCATAAGCATGACCATACATATTATCTATATCTTCTTGATTGCCTTCAAGAGATGCCTTATCTGTAGTAAGTATAATATTGGCAATAGATATAACTCTATATATCTGATACCAGGTACCAGAGACATAACCTACCGATGGACCAAGATCCATATCTGCCGGTTCAAGAAATCGGCCTGAATTACCATTGGCAAAAGCATTATCTCCCATTACTTCGCCATAGAGGATATAATCTCTTCCATAGTAATCGGTACTGGAAATTCTGTTATATGTTCCTCTTAGGACTCCGGCTATATCATCAGCATTATTAATGCTTGTATTGATATCTTTCTCCTGTTTTAGAGTTGGATCCAGAAAATCCTCACTACAAGAGCTAAAGATTCCGATAAAAAGTCCTAAAGTTAATATTGATAATAATATTCGTTTCATATTGTTAAAATTTTAAATTTAAACCAAAATAGACTTAGTTGGTGGTGTAGTTAAGGTTGTCACACCAGATGATCTTACTTCAGGATCATGTTTCAAATCATCGTCTTTAACCCACGTAAAATAATTGCTCGCCCTGGCATAAATTCTTACCGCATCTGCTCCTATACTAGAACTAATATTCTCAGGAAGATTATATCCTAAAGTAATTCCTTTTACCCTAACATAGTCACCATCATATAAGAATCGAGTACTCGCCTCTGCCGAAACATCACTAGCTACCATCTGTTTTGGAACATCAGTTTCGTCGCCAGGTTCCTGCCATCTATCCATCAATTCTTCCGCACCCTGCAGTACTGCTATTGGATAAAATCCGGAATTCATGTAATATTCAGTCCATGTTTCACGTATTTTGTTACCACCTGAAAAGATTACATCCATCTCCAGATATACTCCCTTGTAATCTATATAGGCATCAACAGCGCCACTGTATGTTGGCAAAGGGCTACCTCCCGTCCATTGCTTTTCCGCTTCATAATAATTTTTGGTAGTTTCATCACTCTCGTCATTGATATACCACATTCCTTCACCTGTTTCGGGATCAACACCAGCCCATTTCCTCATATAAAATTCTCTCGCCGGGTGACCAATATCGGTTCTGTTTGCATATTCAGTAATTACCATTGGATCTCCTGCTGGATCTTTTGCTAACTCAGTAACTTCGTTATCATTAGTAGAGAAATGTCCTCCGATTTTGGCATTAAAATCTTCAGAGCTTGCAATTTGCCAGTCTAACTCAACCTCAAAACCTTTGTTAACCATTGCTCCCACATTTGCCATATAGCTTGAGAAACCAGTAGTCCTTGTCATCGGTACATTCTGTAACAGGTCAAAAGTTTCTTTGTTATAATAAGCAAATGATCCTGTTACAGTCTCATCAAATAAACCGAAGTCCAACCCAATATCGAAATTTCTGTTTTTCTCCCATGTTAAGGCTGTATTACCTATCTGGGTTGGATAAAAAGCACCCTTTTGTTCATATTTGGCATCAAATGCCATTAAAGGTTGATAGTTGTTCAGTCCTATAGCATTGTTACCACTTGTTCCGTAAGCACCTCTTAACCTGAAGGTACTTAGATTGCCAATTCCTGCCATAAAATCTTCCTCCGTCATATTCCATGCAAAGCCAGCAGAGAGAAAATTACCATACCTATTGTTTTCAGCAAATCTTGAGGATCCTTCTCTTCTATAAGTTAAATCAAGGACATATTTACCTTCATAGTTATAATTAACCATACCTAAATAGGACATATTCTTCCAATCATAAAAATTTGCACCAGTCTCTTGATTGGTAGGAGCATTATCCAGATAAATCAAATCATCAGCGGGAAAATTCTCTCCATATCCCCATAACTCCCTTCGATTATTTCTTTGAGCCTCCTGTAGTGCTGTAACATCAAAGTTATGGGAATCGAAAGAAAATCTATAATTTAATCTATTCTGGAAAACAATGTTAAATTCTCTGACAAGCTCATCTGAAGAATTACCGTTTTGGTCTTCATAATCACCATAATTTCTATTACCAAAACCGAAAGTATTAAGTACAGAATAATTTCCACTTAAATTCGTCTCAAACTTCAAATCCTCTACAATCTCCCATTCCAGATCCATTTTACCGGTAATATCAGTCATATCGTTATAATTGATATCATGTTCAGCCAAGTATAATGAATTGTATACAAGAG
>JAWLDD010000321.1:0-3326 GCA_041686815.1 Candidatus Atribacteria bacterium
AGTTGTAGCTGAATAATTCATTTTTAACGTGCTCAGCATCTCTTTGACGTTCTCTATGGTAGTCACTAATACAGGTATCTCCTCTCATAGTGTATATCTTTAGCAATCTTTCCTAAAGAGTTTTGCATACTCCTTAATATCCCTTATCTGCGGCTTGGTTTTTATGACTTCCATACTGTCAAGAGATAAGGGAGACACATCTGGCTTCTCAAGAGCAGTCACTTCTTTATGCCGCTCTTTTGCATAATGCGATATTGCATCCTTGAAGTCCACGGCGCTATGGAGCTTGTTCTTTTCGCAGAATTCCAGTGCTTTTGCAATGATATCAGGGCTTCTATCCTGTATGGCCGATTGTACAAGCAGAAGCTGATCCCGTATGTATCTGGGTTTTGCCTGATGGATTCCTTCGAGGAATCTGCTGGCTGCAGAGGGATCCGGAAACCTAAAGGCAATTTCCCTTATGAGGCTTGGAATCTTCTTTGACTTCTCCCGGGCATGATCACTGTTTTTCTGAAGATTGCCTTTATCGGCCGGGATTTTATGCCGGGCCAGCTCCTCATCGCTATTAAGATCCATGATGATAAGGTATTCGTCATTAATTTTTCGTACCCTAACGAGAGTATGAGGGCCCTGGTAGGTTCCTAACGGAACAGAATACCGATTGCCTCCAATGACAACAGTGTTGTCTTTCCTTACATGATAGGTTATACTAAGGCCAGTAGATTTTGTTTGTATTCTTTGTGTAACCGGTCTTAAGTATTTGCGTTCTTCTACGAATACTTCAGCCGGCTTTCTTTTTGTTGTTCCATGCACCTTGCCATTGCCCCTTCGCTCAAGCCATGCCAGGGCATCCTCATTCCACTTGTCCAGGTTGTAGAATGTGCGGTTGTGGGCGAAGTTGCTCTTTACAAAATCAACTACCTTCTCGATGCGGCCTTTGGATTCCGGATCAGCCTTCCGGCACATGTAGACCCTGAATTTTCTCCTTTGCAGATAGTTTGAGAATAGGTGGGTGTAGATCAGATCACCATGATTTTCACTGACAAGGATCAAATGATCCTGATCGTAAACTATCTCTTCAGGCATTCCGCCGAAGTATTCAAAGGCATTTTCATGGATCCGTATGGTATCTGCCGTGTTAAAAGGCCTGTCCAACCATTCACAGTACTTGTACCGGGAGTTGGACAGTACAAAGCACATTACATACAGTTTGATTTTACTGCCATCTTCCTTGTCGATCCACTTCTCTCCAAAGTCTACCTGGATCTGTTTTCCCATAGGTGGGTCTTCCATCGCCTCGTATTGCCTGGGTGTACTCTCTTTGGTTATGCTATGTTTCTTACGCATCTCACGGATGTAGTTTCTCAATGTGCCTTCCGAAAAGTCAAGCTCTTTGAATTCACTCTCCAACCAGTCGTAAATCTGTGCTCCTGATAAATCAGGATATTCCATGAGCCAAGCAAGTATCTCATCATGATATGGATCGGGTTTTTTTCTTCTCTGTCCCATTAGCTCTAAGTGCTTATCATATTCATCAGGGGTCATATTCAGGTATCCGTTTACCGTTGGTCTGCTGATGCGCAGTTTCCGGGCTATCTGGGATTTGTTAAGCCCCATCTTCTTTAGCTGGTGTATTTCTATATACATTTTCCATCCTTCTTCTTTTTTCAACCTTATGTGTCCCTCCTCAGTACAATATCTAACGATATTGTACTGGAAGCAGGCAGCAATTTCATCAGTTTCAGCACCTATGTTATTGCCGTAAGTATCGAGGTGATAGGTAATTATCTAATCAATTCGGCAATCTAATTGATTCAGTGATGTGAATGACGTGATATGTTTTCCAGTAGAAAAGGTATGTGATTTACATTATCAGGCAAATCATGTAAAATGTTATTTATCAATTACTGTTAAATATATTTTATCATTCACAAGTAATACCAACCGCAGTTGCATATATAGTATTTTTCCTGCTTTATAGTGTGTTCCAACAAAGATTCTTTGAATACAGGTGGCTGGCAGTAATACCATTTTTAATAGTCACATGGTTTGTTATTTCAGATAACAGAAAAGAGTGGAGGATGATAAAGCAACAAGGGTAGAGAATTAGGGGTAGGGGCGTAAAGGGATAAGGGGATAAGGTCAAACTTACCCCTTTACCCTAAATCCTTTACATATAGGATAGAAAAAAATATGGAAGTAGGACAGAAGTTATGAAATATTCAATAATAAGTCTAATAGTATGTATCACAATTGTAACCATTGTTGCATTAATAGGCATTATGAAAAGAAAATAGCATGTATTATAGATAGCAAAAAACAGGCAAAATGAAGCCTGTTTTTTTAATCTTAAACTAATGTTTCTATTGCTTTCTCCAATTCTTCCTGCCGTGGGATAGTATATACTTGAGCCGTAACAAAACCTGAAGCGTGACCTGCTAACTTGGCAACTACAGAAATATCAACCCCGTTTTTGAGCAGTGTTCTACAGAAATAGTGTCTAAAGGAATGGATAGTTACATCAGTAATCCCAATTTGTTCACAGTATTTCTTGAAAATCTTCCAGATTCCTGACCTGGTGTAAGGAGTCTTGCGTTCGGAAATAAAGAGGTTATCATACTCTGTTTTAATGTTCTTTCTAATTTCCATCCAAGCATTAATAGCAGCCCGAACATCCTTATGCAGAGGGATATGACGTAATTTATTTTGCTTTCCTATTACTTTTAAGTTCCCTTTTAGCTCAGTTATATCAATGTCAGCAATACGGATATTTATGAGTTCAAAATTTCTAACCCCGCATCTTGTAAAAATTTCAAACATGGCGATGTGAGCCTTATTTCCACAGCGATATATATGACGGCGTAAGGCACGGTAGGTCTGTTCATCCAAAGACTTGGGTGCAGCAGGTGATTGAATCTTTATTTTTTTAATTGCTTTGGCAGGATTATTTTTTATATATTTTTCTCCTTCAAGAAATTCAAAGTAACTCTTCAGACTGGCCAATCTTAAATTAATGGTTGTTTCTTTCAAATGCCTTGTTCCCTGTAGATATGAACGCATATCTCTGATATCAATTTCAGTTACTACAATAGGGTCAAAGTTTATGCTATTGGTTTCTTCAAACCATTTCGCAAATGCCTGCACATGCTCGATATAAGTTTTTATTGTGTAATCAGACTTGTCTATGCTCATCAAATAAGTAGCAAATTCATCAATATAAAAATTGCTTTCAGTTAATCCCTTATTATATTCCATCATCAACATCCTTCCTATAGTTTTTAATACTATAAAATATATTGGATAAGGGTTTCAAGAGAGTGTTAAAG
>JAWLDD010000322.1:0-3316 GCA_041686815.1 Candidatus Atribacteria bacterium
CAATAGTGTTATCAATACCAATGCTAGTATTTTCTGTTTCATTATATAGTGCATATGCTATATCAATAGAAAATACAAAAACAATTAATACAATACCACTAGAAGAGTCTATTAGTAAAATGGAAAAGGCAGTAATGCTGGACCCTTTTCATCCTAATATGCGTGTTGATTTAGCAAAATTGCAAAAGATTCAAGCTCTTGAAACAGAGGAATATGCACTACTAGCAAAAGCAGAAAACAACTTAAATAAAGCAGTAAAATTCACACCATATATACCAATAGCATTGCAAGAAACAGCCAGCTATTACTTTAGTATGGGAAAATTTGAAGAAGCTTTTAAATATTTAGATAAAGTAGTAGAAGCAGCACCACTAAAACAATATCCTTACGAAGTAAAGGCTAACGCATATTCTGCAGTAGCAGAGCACTACATAGGTGACATAGGAGAAATAGAAAAGGGCATGGATATTTATAGGACTTACATGCTTAAGATTATTGATGAAGTAAGGGAAGCTAATGAAAAAACGAAAAAGCCTATACACTTAAATCAAAATACACTGCAAACTATTTTTAGAGCTAAGTATTTCGTAGATAATTATAAGGATGTAGAAAAACTAAAACAGTTAGAGGATATAGTGTATATTTCGTATTTAGATTTAGAAGGGGCTACTGGATTTGATAAACCATGGAAGCAGAGTAGCTCTCTAGATAATAAATTTAGATATGAAATAAATGATAATGGAATGAAGGTTTCTAACACTAGTGGAAGTAATAAATTTGTTTATTCACAGTTTTTTTCACTTCAATCTGGAACTGATTATGAAGTTGAAGTAGTATTCGCAGGTGAAAGTACACAGAAAAAACTTAAATCCTATGTAATAAGTAATTCAGGAAAAAGTGTTCAAGTATCGAGTGATATTAGCTTAGAAGGGATAAAAGATGGAGTACACCGTTATAGCTTTACCACTACTGAAGATATTGAACCAGGAAATCAATATATTCGATTTGATCATGCTGGGGGTAATGAAGATTACTTTATTATTGATAAATTTGTTATTAGAGAAATGGATTAAGCTATAAGAGAGGTATAGGAGGTTAGGTATGGCTTATTTAAAAATCAAGAGGATTATAGATATATTTTTATCATTTATTGGTTTGATAATATTGTCTCCAGTATTTTTGACACTCACCATAGCAATTAAGCTTGATTCTAAAGGTCCAGTACTTTTCAAACAGAAGCGTATAGGGATTCATAAGAGTCATTTTCACATTTTGAAATTTAGAACCATGCGTATTGATACACCGAAAGACACTCCAACGCATCTTCTAGAGACTCCGGATCAGTGGATTACGAAAGTCGGTAAGTTCCTAAGAAAGACAAGTCTAGATGAACTACCACAGATCATTAATATATTTAAGGGGGAGATGAGTATCATCGGGCCAAGGCCAGCGCTTTGGAATCAGTATGACTTGATTAAAGAAAGAGACAAGTACGGTGCGAATGATGTACCAGTAGGACTAACTGGATGGGCACAGATTAATGGTAGAGATGAACTTGAGATTGATGTGAAAGCTAGACTGGATGGGGATTATGCATATAAGATTGGCTTCATGATGGATGTCAGATGCTTCTTTGGTACGGTGATAAGTGTACTAAGGACAGATGGTGTTGTTGAAGGTGGGACTGGGGTTAAGGGTAAGGCAGCTCAACCATCGGATGGGGTAAACAACAAGACTGAGAAATCAAAAATCTGAGGCATTCTGATATCAACAGTATATCAAATAACAGCCCACTTGATTGAGGTGACAAAATGAAGAATGTGAAAAAAATATTAATCGCTGGTAAGAACAGTTATATAGGTACATCTCTGGAAAATTGGCTAATGAGAAAACCTAATAAATATAAAGTAGATACGATTGATATGAAAGATGGGTCATGGAAAGAGGAAAACTTTTCTCAGTATGATGTTGTATTTCATGTGGCTGGGATAGCTCATATAAAAGAAACAAGTGTTAACCAGGATATTTATTATAAAGTGAACAGAGACTTGGCTTATGAGACTGCTCAAAAAGCAAAAGAAGATGGAGTAGAGCAGTTTATTTTTCTGAGTTCAATGAGTGTATATGGCATTGAGAATGGTGTTATTGATAAAGATACTCCACTCAATCCCAATAGTGCTTATGGTAAATCAAAAATTGAAGCAGAAGAGTTAATCAATAAATTTCAAGATGATTCATTTACTGTAGCAACTCTAAGACCACCTATGGTTTATGGGAAGGGCTGCAGAGGCAACTATCCAAGGTTAGCTGGATTAGCGCTTAAGACTCCAATCTTTCCAAATGTAGATAATAAACGCAGCATGATCTACATAGATAACTTATCAGAGTTCGTAAAGCAGCTCATTGATAACAGAAGTGGAGGCTTATTCTTTCCACAAAATGCTGAGCATGTAAATACCAGTGATATGGTTAGATTAATCGCTGAGGCTCATGGTAAGAAGGTTGTGATGACTAAGTTATTCAATCCCTTATTAAGATTACTGAATGTAAGTACAGTAAATAAGGTATTTGGTGACTTGGTGTACGACATGAGTATGTCTGAATATGAGAGTGATTATAGAGTTTGTGATTTTAGAGAGTCAATAAAGATGACGGAGGGGGCAAGAGAATGAATAAAAATGAAGCTTTAGTGACTATAGTAATGCCGGCTTATAATTGTGAAAAATATGTTGTAGAAGCTATAAACTCAGTCATTGCCCAAACTTATCAAAATTGGGAGTTGCTAGTTTTAGATGACGGATCTAAAGATAATACATCGAAGATTATTGAAGAATTTAGTCAAAAAGACTCAAGAATAAAAGCACTTCCCAATGGAAAAAACATGGGAGTTTCTGCAACTAGAAACAGGGGAATAGAGCTGGCATCAGGTAATTGGATAGCTTTTTTAGATAGCGACGATATGTGGGAATCAACTAAACTAGAAAAGCAACTTGGAGCCGCAGAGAAAAAAGCAGCAGAACTCTTATTCACTGGATCATCATATATAAATGAAGTGGGAGAACCTTATAAAGGAATATTTGAAGTTCCTGAAAAGGTAACATATAAGAAACTTAGAAATCAGAATGTAATATCATGTTCTTCAGTTCTTGTAAAAAAGAAATATTTTGAAAATATTAAAATGGAAAAAGATGAGATGCATGAAGATTTTGCTGTGTGGTTGAGAATTTTGAAATTGGGCGTTACAGCTTATGGAGTAAATGAGCCTTTACTTATTTATAGAATTTCTAGAAATTCAAAATCTGGAAATAAGATGAAG
>JAWLDD010000323.1:0-3307 GCA_041686815.1 Candidatus Atribacteria bacterium
AGATTACATATACTTGATTAAAAAATTAGAAGGATTACCTAATATTACAGAGAATGCTATAAATATACTCAAAAGTAGAATTATAGAAAAAGAAGGACTTAGAAATCAATGCAGAGATTATAATCAAACGATTGTTTTTGATTTGATTAATGAAAATATACTTTTATGTCATAGATCAATGCAAAATTATATACCACTTACTAAAAAAAATCTTGAAAGAAGACTTATATCATTTCCAAAAGATATATTTAATGGTCAAACAAGTTGTAATTCTTGTACAAGATTATATGCAGGAAAAATGCAAGGAAATATATTTGAAACATATTTTAAAGTTAAGAGAAAAATAAAAATATGAAAGAAAAAATAACATATATGTCCTCCCCGATGTCCTTTTTTACTAGATGGTCTATATCTACAAGAGTATTGACTACTGTATTAGAAAACCAAGGATTCAATATTGAATTTTTTGATGCTTCTTTATTTTGTTATTCAAAAGCAGTTTCAAAATTTAGAAAAGAAATAAAGAGAGGTGATAGACGAACATCGGTAAGAAGAGGGCACCTTGATTATGAAGTAGGAGATCAAGTTCTAATAGGAGACCCAAAAGATAATTGGTGTGTTTATAAAACTATAACAGATGTTAGATATACCACATTAGAAGAAGTAACTCCGGAGGAATGGGGTATAGAAGGGTTTCAAGCTACAAAAGAAACATTACGCACTTTAAGACAGTTTTTTAGAGGGATTAGATTAGAATCAGAGGTAACGGTGATAACATGGAGTATCGGGGATGTAGATATTTGGTAAGGAGGAAATATGGGAAATCTGTTAGTGGTGAACCTATTTGCTGGTCCAGGTGCTGGTAAGAGTACTATTGCTGCTGGTGTTTTCTCGCTGTTAAAAATGCAGGGGGTTAATGCGGAATTGGTGACAGAGTTTGCTAAGGATTTGACTTGGGAAGAAAGAGGTATTACGTTGAATAATCAATATTATGTTTGGGCTAAGCAACATCATAGGATGTGGCGTTTGAAGGATAAAGTAGACGTAATGATCACAGATTCACCTTTATTATTAGGATTGTTTTATAGTAAAGATAAACCACATTGTTTTACTAAAATGGTATTACACTCATTTAATGAATTTAATAATATTAATTTTATACTAATTAGAAATAAACCTTATAATCCAGCTGGCAGAAACCAGACGGAGGATGAAGCTTGTCAAATAGATGGTAAAGTTTCTAATTTATTACAGGATAATGATATTTCATATATGGCTATGTATGGAGATTTTGAAGGAGCTAATGAAATTGCGCGTCAAACTTTATTTAAGTTAGGTAAAGTATCACGGATAGGTTTTAGGAGATACTAAATGATTGATTTAAATTGTGTTCATAATATGGATGTGTTTGAGATGCTCAAATCTGTAGAGGATAACAGTGTAGATTTGTTTATAGCTGATCCTGATTATAATGTTGGAATTAAGTATAATAATGTATCGTATAAAACAGATTTTGATAGTTATTTGAGTATGTATATTTCATTAGCATCAGAAGCGCATCGTATTTTGAAGGATACAGGTAATGCGGTATTCATAAATTATGACAAAAACAACTCTTATTTACGAGTAATGTATTTAGATCGAGCATTTTATGAGGTGGTTAACTATGTTTGGGTTTATAATACTAACACTGGTTTTTCACCGACTAAACTAACTACTGCCCATAGAAGCATATTGCATGCTCGTAAAAGTAAAGACTCTGTTATGTATAGAGATAGTATAGCAGAGCCTTATCGAAACCCGACCGATAAGCGTATTAGGAGTCTGATGAAAAAAGGATCAAAAGGTCGAATGCCTTATTCCTGGCGTTATTCAAATCAAGTAAAAAATGTTTCAAAATTACGTCGAGGTATATCACACCATCCTTGTGTTATTCCGGATGATATTACCTCGCTTTTTGTCAAAGGGATGACTAATCAGGGTGACATTGTTGTTATACCTTATGCTGGTAGTGGTTCTGAGTTGCTGGTAATAAAAAAGCTGGGAAGAAATTTTATCAGCTCGGAGATAGACCCTGATTTTTGTAGGGTTATTGAAAGAAAGTTAGATGAGGAGATTCTTGTGTTTGAGGAGACGGGATGATGATATGTATAAAAGAATATGATGTTGGAATGGTTAAATACATTTGTAGTGAGTGTAATAGAGTTGGAGAAGTAGATATAAATGAGTATTTAGCTGATAATTGCGCATTAAGTATCCCTATTACTTGTGAGTATTGTTCATCGAGTAAATTGTTGTATATAGTAATTTGTAAAGATGCTATTTACGCAAAAGAATTGGTTTCGGTTTTATCGACATTTAAAAACGAAGGGGGAGGAACATATTATGTCGATCCGAAAAATCAAGAAAACAGAGGTTACTCGGTTTAAATTTAATTCACGTATTCGTAAATTAAAAGATTTGGA
Source organism: Candidatus Atribacteria bacterium (assembly GCA_041686815.1). Classification (GTDB taxonomy): domain Bacteria; phylum Bacillota; class Clostridia; order Caldicoprobacterales; family UBA3941; genus JAWLDD01. The sequence goes on from JAWLDD010000323.1 coordinate 2,466, forward strand.
AGAAGATTTACTTATATGTATTCAGGAATCTTTAGCGTCTCTAACAACACTTGATAGTTTGTATGAAGTCCGTGAATATATAGAAGATTTAATTGCGGATTGGGAAAATAGTGAAATAGAATTTGATGATGAGGATGACGGAGAGGAGGATTAAAGGAATGGATTGGGATAGTTTATTTATGAATATGGCTTATTTAGTAGCGGCTAAAAGTAAGGATAGGAGTACTCATGTGGGTGCTGTTATTGTAGGTCCAGATCATGAGGTAAGATCGGTTGGTTATAATAACTTTCCTAAAGGTATTGATGATAATGTGGAGGCTCGCCAGGAGAGACCAGAGAAGTATTTCTGGTTTGCTCATGCGGAGAGAAACGCTATTTACAATGCGGCCCGAGTAGGTATTCCCACCCTTGGATGTACTTTATACACTAATGGTATACCTTGTAATGATTGTGCTTTTGCTGTTATTAATGCCGGTCTTAGTCGGGTAGTAGTGGATGCATATTGGGATAAAAATAATTATGCTCAATGGCTTGAACACGCAGAAAGGACTAAGATAATGTTTAGTGAATCTGGAATTGATTTAGCTTTTTGGGAGGGAGATTTAGTTACCATTAAAAGATTTAGAAATGGTGAATATATTTAAAGGGGGTTAAATTGTGTATGGCTACAGTGGGTAATTGCAGCCAAATTGCTTTGCCTCAAAGAAAAAAGCATATTAGGAGGAATGGAATGGCAAAAAAGAAATCCTCTCTACCCCGGTCAGAACCAGAGGTTTTAGGAAAAATTTCAGACTGGTGTAGTGATAAACACCCTAGAGTAAAAATTCAAAAATCTGAGTATG
>JAWLDD010000324.1:0-3303 GCA_041686815.1 Candidatus Atribacteria bacterium
ATCATAATAATGGTTCAAGGTCTCTAGATCTATATCACAGATTATCAACTCATCCCTGTCATAGGTATCCGCCTCTTTCAATATACCATCCCTATTGAGAGTCATGGCCATAGGAGCGTATACTCCTGCTTTGCCCGTAAACTTGAATCCATACATATCACCCACCAATGCAGATTTAATGCCATATACACCACTCTCCTGTACCCTTGGCCATATTCCTCGTAAGGAGAAATAATAATTGTATTCCTCCATATTGGCTATGGGTATAATGACAATTTGAGCTTTTTTATCCTTAAGGATTTTAAAAGTTTCGAAATAGGTTGCATCCATACATACAGGAAAGGCTATCCTTCCTAGGCAGGTTTCAAATACTTCAAGATTAGAACCTATACTCAGCCCTATATCCATTTCTAAAACTACTAAATGAGCTTTGTCCTGTACGCCAATGATTCTACCATCGGGCCCAAAAAGATAAGCCCTGTTGTACACCTTTCCTTGATCTTCCAGCATGATGCTGCCAGCCATTATAAAGATGCCAAAAGCTTTGGCTAACTGAGAGAAAGTAGTTTCAAATATGCTTCTCATAAATGGAGTCAGAATTGTTAGTATTTCTGATAGATTTATTTGTTTGGAGTCATCATTGACAATATCTTGATTCTTAGTTTCTTTATTGCTGTCCTCAACTGAGGCATTATTAAGGTTATTGGATTTACTTAAGATATTTAAAATAGCTTCAGCTAAGGGAATCATACCTAAAATTAAAGTCCCATTTTCTTCAGGAAAAGCTATAAGCTGAACCCCTTGATCTACTGCTCCTTTAACAAATCCATACATCCTATCTACGTATTGGCGATAATTCTTTAGTAGCTTAATTTCTTGTTGAACAGCACACACCTTTATGGATCGCTTATCTATCCTATCCAGATTGCCACGGGATACTATTTGCTTTTGTCCTATGTACTTCTTTATCTTTTTGGGATTATTCTTGAGAAAAGCCAGTTTAACCAACGCTCTTATTATCCAATTAAAGCTCATATCTCCATCCTCCCACTAAAATAGCGTTTATATAGATCTACATTCATGGTCTTAAAGATTGGAAAGTTTTGATAAGCTCTATCCCTTACTGAAGATGAAAGGATTGCACTTATTTCGGATTCTAAATTACTCATTCGGCAGATAAACCCGGTTAAATCTTGGGAGGCTTCAACAGGACCGATTATATCTCCGCCTAAATTATGTGCGTTCAAAATATATATACAGTTTTGCTGAGCATTCTGCCATGGGCCTGCCATTATCATACTGTCATTATATCGGTTAGGATCTATATATTGTACAGATACCACTAACTCTGCGCCCATAAATACTGCTGCCCTTATAACTTCCGGTTTATATATATCCACATCAGGACACAAAAATATCTTTGCAAAAGGCGTTTCTATAATATTAATGTTACTATCCCTTTTAAGTTCTGCAAAGCAACTGGTATTTAAATGGCACGCCCTTTGCCTACCTATTATCCTACCTTCATCGTCCATTAAACATAGGCATAGGTAGTCTTGTTCTATGTAAAGACCGGGAACCAAAAAGATTCTATTTGTCCTGGCGTATTCCTTCCAGCCCTCTAAAAAACTAGTAACTTCTCTCTGCTTTATATCTTTAATGGAATCCCCTGCTATGACCGCTAGTTTAACAGAATATGGTTCTACAGTTCCATACATATTCTGCTTTCCGTTTATAATAGCAACACTACAATCCAACATGTCTTCAGCCCCTTAAAAATACTCATAGCAAACTCCATTTGTCTATGATTATATCACAAAATCAGGAAAATCCTATCTATCATCACCTTTTTTTATTGAATGAATATGATGAAGTATAAAATACATGATTACTGTATGGAGGTGTTTTTATGAGGAATGCAAAGTATACATTGCTGGCATTAGTTATACTGCTATTGGTCTCCTTTGTTGTCGCGGGTTGCGGACAGCAAGGGAAGCAAAAAGTACGTCTGATCGAGGTAACACATTCAGTTTTTTATGCTCCTCAATATGTTGCCATCCATGAGGGATATTTTGCAGATGAAGGTATAGATATAGAGCTGACTACTGGTGAAGGTGCTGACAAAGTCATGACTGCTGTTCTGGCAGGTCAAGCTGACATAGGGTTTATGGGTCCTGAAGCGGCAATCTATGTATACAATGAAGGCAAAGAGGATTATGCACAAGTATTCGCGCAACTGACTCAAACCGATGGATCTTTTCTAGTAGGACGAGAACCTGACCCAGACTTTAAATGGGAGGATTTAAAGGGTAAGACCATCATAGGAGGACGAAAAGGTGGAGTCCCAGAGATGAGCCTTGAGTATGTGCTTAAAAAGCATGGATTAACTCCAGGCGTTGACGTTGAAGTATTAACGAATATTCAGTTTGCATTGATGGCAGGTGCTTTTACTGGCGGCACTGGTGACTATGTTACCCTATTCGAACCGGTGGCATCTGCAGTGGAAAATGAAGGCTCGGGCTATGTTCTTGCTTCTGTTGGTGTTGCTGCAGGCAATATCCCATTCACTACCTATGCCGCTAAAAAGAGTTTCATAGAAAAGAACAAGGATCTAATACAGCGCTTTACCAATGCCATCTATAGAGGACAACAATTTGTACATGAAAAATCTCCTGAAGAAATTGCAAAAGCTATACAACCTGCCTTCCCCGATAGCGACCTAGGTCTCTTGACTCAGGTAGCCAAACGATATAAGGATCAAAATTCATGGCCAGATAATCCTGTCCTAAAGGAAGAGGATTTCTATCATCTCCAAGAGATCATGGAGATGGCTGGTGAACTAGATAAGATAGCTCCATACGACCAGCTGATAAATAATGAATTTGCTGAGAAAGCCATCGAATAACTCTATAATGCAAAGAAATATATAAACTCTAACCAAATAGCCCCCTATGGGGGCTATCTATTTTAACAAATTATATGTGGAGGAATATAATGAATTATGGATAGAATATCCGCGTCACACGTTCTAATTGTCGTACTATATATTTGCATACAAGGGGGACTCAGTATATGAACAACAAAGAAATGGTAAATCTAAAGAATGTTTCTTTAAAATACCATAGTTTAGATGGGGAAACTCATGCTATAAAAGATATATCCTTTACAGTAAATGAAGGGGAGTTTATCGGAATTGTTGGTCCTAGCGGATGTGGTAAAACAACCATATTATCACTTATAGCCGGCCTTATAAAACCTACTAAAGGTCAGATACTTATTGATGGAAAAGTGGTTACAGGTCCT
>JAWLDD010000325.1:0-3288 GCA_041686815.1 Candidatus Atribacteria bacterium
GTCTGTTAAACTGAACCGTACTCATTTCAGCATTTAATAAGTATATATCTGCTCCTACTAGAGAAACAGCAAAAATGGACTTAACCAAGGAACCGTGGTTTTTACATAAAAACCCTACCTTCTGTTCTCTTTTAAGCTTGTAGTTTTGCTTTAAAAGGACAGATAGCTTTTCTGATTGTGATAATAATTGTTTATAGCTTACCGTCTCATGATCATCTACTAAGGCGGGTTTTTCAGCATATGTACTGGCTGCAAAGTATAACAGAGCCATAACATTTATTCCATATTTACAAAGAGAAGTAATTAACCTATATAATCCCAAGGGTGAAAGTAATCTCATTTTGTACATCACATATATAAGTTTGAATATCTTCAATGTCATCTACCCCTTTTTCTTAAAATCCTCGGAGCTGATAGTTCCCAGATTCCCCTGAAAATAATTGATGCCCACTGACCAAAAGGCAACCACCAAGGCACATACTTATGCCGCTTTGTATAGATTGATTTACAAATGATTTTTGCAACGTGGATAGGACACATGGCAGGCACTTTTTGATAGGCCTTTGTAGGCAAAATCATTGGTGTTTTTACTAAGGGAAGATATATTGATGTTGTTGATATTCCCATGACATTTAGCTCAGGGGCTGCCGAGCGAAACCAGGTATCAAAGGCTGATTTAGACGCCTGATAAGCTGCCCAGTAAGGGATAGGCATTAACAAAGCATTTACAGTAGATATGTTGATAATATGTCCTTGGTTCTTTTTAAGAAGAGGTATAATTGATAACAGTAATTGAACTGGTGCAAAATAGTTGATAGCCATGGTTCGGGTGAAATCGTGGTATCGGTCAAGTGAGTCTGTAATAGAGCGCCTGATTGATTTACCAGCATTGCTTACTACTATATCCAAACCACCAGGCAATCGATTAAGAAAGTTTAACAACGCTTCCATATCTTCCTGTTTTCTAAGATCTGCCGTAACAACACTTACCTTGGCAGCCTTTTCTTCTATTTCACTTTTCATTTTTATAAGTTTTTCCTCTGTTCTAGCCACTATAATCAAATGGACCTTTATATCTGCCATCAGATAGGCTAGACTCTCTCCTATTCCAGAACTGGCACCAGTTATAAGGATAGTCCTTCCTTCTAGTTTACATCTAAGTTTCTTTATATTCAAATAAGCAGGGGGGAATAAAACATTTCCTAAAAAGCTATATTTGTACATAATGTCTCCTTATTTATTGATATATTTTCTTCTCTCAGGACAATTAATTTTCAGATGGTTAATTAGTTAATTGGTATAAATATTCTGCAAAAAAGTAAAATAACCTCTGTTTTCCTTCAATTACTTGTTGGAAAACTAGAGGTTATTGTTGACCTATCAAACCTATTATTCTATGCTGTCGGATATTTCTCTTTCCATTTCATCATAATTTTCCAACAGCTTTAAAAACGTATCTACTACTTTTTTATCAAATTGGGTCCCTGCCCCTTTAATCAGCTGAGCCTTTGTTTCACTTAACTCAAGCTTGGTTCTGTATGTCCTATTGGACATCATCGCATCAAATGCATCGGTAACGGCTACTATTCTTGAAAGGAAAGGTACTTCATCCCCCTTCAATCCTAAGGGATAACCAGTGCCGTCAATTCTTTCATGGTGCGCTCTTACTATGGCCACTACATCCTTAAACATTGAAACTGCAGATAGTATATGGGCTCCTTTGAGAGGATGCTTTTTTATTTCCTCATACTCTACCGGGTCAAGTTTGCCTGTTTTTAATAGAATATCGTCAGCGGTGCCTATTTTACCAATATCATGGAAAATACCGCTTATCCTTAGTAACTCGATCTCATCCTCTGGCAAACCTAGACTCTCACCAATCCTAACGCAATAGTTTGATACTCTATCAGAATGTCCTCGCGTATAGACATCCTTAGCATCCACTGCAAGTCTCAAGGCCTCTATAGTGTCCATATAATTAATCCTAAGCTGATCGTATGTACTTTTAAGTTCTTCGTTTTTAACATTAACAAGAGAATGAAGACAAGCATTATTTAGAGAAGATGCTGCTTGGTTGGTAAATATCTCAAGAAGCTTCATTCCTTCATTATCCACTTGGCATTCTATGTATATAACACCAATACTCTTTCCATATTCGTTTATTAGGGGAAGTATAACTATACCTTCCTGTTTAATTACTTTGTTGCTTGCACGGACCACGCCTATTTGTTCCATCGCTTTTGGCCCAATCATATCTAAGAACTCCTTAATTGGAGCTTTATATTTTCCAATGCCCTTAAAGATGCTTTTATTTCCATTCATTGTGGTATCGTCAATTAAAATAAATGCATCCTCGCTGTTCACTAAGGGTAAAATGTTTGATAGTATTTCCTCCAATATGCTGCCTATGGGCTGCAGTTGATAAACCTTCGGCACCGACTCTAGAATCTTGTTTAGACCGTCACTATACTTCTTAATGGTCATCATCTGAGAAATAGACTTTATCCCTGACTCCACCAACAGCAGAAGCTGGTCAAACCTATCGCTTTTTTCACAGTACCCTTGGATTTCAAGCCTCTTTATAGTCTCTAAGGGTGGTGCAAGATCCTTGTGACCGGTAAGGAGCAGAATATATAATTCCTTATCAAACTCCCTAATCCTTTCAACTACCTTATCTCCGTGGATAGGCTGCATTAGAAAGTCGAGAATAAGAAGATCGTAATGTTCATTGCGTACTTTTTCAATGGCCTCTATGGGATTAGTTACCCCTTCACATTGGTATCCATGTCTGCTTAGGACTACCGATAAGGAATCAATAATCCCAATCTCATCGTCAACTATTAGTATTTTATATCCCTTTGAATTGTCTAAATTTCTTCTTCTCATTCTAAAACCTCCTGATATCGACCGCTTTTACTATTGCATGGTATAGAAATATAAAATGTAGTTCCCTTTCCAAGGGCTGATTCAAACCATATATTTCCGCCCAATCTTCCTCGTACGATAGAATAGGACATATATAACCCTAACCCCGTACCGTTCTTCCCTTTAGTTGTCAGCATTTCCTTGAAAAGCCTTACCTGGACTTCCCGAGGTATTCCAGAGCCGTAATCTTGGAAGGAAAACACGATATTATTATTTTTTCCTGTAATTTTAAAGTCAATGGCACCACTTTCGTCTACATAGGAATGTATTGCATTGACAATGATATTGTCAAAAACTTGAACAAGATTGCTAACCTCTCCCATAATTTCAGTATTCATATCCACATGGGAGTCTAAATTTATC
>JAWLDD010000326.1:0-3286 GCA_041686815.1 Candidatus Atribacteria bacterium
CGTAAAAGGCGGTTTCATAAAGATGCTGCGTAGCAGGTTTTATTTAGTGTTCTTATTTTAAAAACTGGTTTATTATGGTATTAACTTTTAACTCTATAGTTAGTATAACTAATAAGAAAAAACTAGAAGGAATTTATATGGTCTAGATTAGAATCTTATGGAAGAAAAAACATCCTATCCTAGAGAATTGAAAATAAAATTAAATAAACCTAATAAATTAGATGAAGTGTTAGAATTAAGCAAACAGCTTTCTTCAGGATTTCACATTTTAGAGTTGACTTTTATTATGTTGATGGAAAATAATATTTAGTGAAATGACTTTTTTTCATCAAAGTGGCATGGGGAAAGTGAGTCCATTAAAATTTGAAGAAAAAATGGGTAATTGGATTAAATTGCCTGCCTATTAGCAACATCAAGAGAGATAAATAAGGAAGATTCAAATGATCTAAAATGAGAGATATTGGAATGGTATATATAACTTACATTGCTGAAAAATTCTAGTATGTATTGTAATTTTGAAGTAGGTACATTTGTAAAACAACATTTCTTTTCTCAAATGAAAACCTGATATTGAAGTGGACAAAGCGCAAATAATGCTAAGGCTCAGTATGTAGAGTTCACGTTTTATGATTGAAAAGAATGAAGTTAGTATAAAATTGATCACCTTTCCAGTCAACTCCATAAGGAATGGAATACTTACTTAGTGATTAATTCTATGGTTTTCCTGATAGACACTATGGTTAACTACTAAATAATGCTTTTTCTCTTTGTAGTATACTTGAAAAACTAGATGTAACCTAATCGCTTAATTAAAAAATGATAATTCAATTAGTGTGAAAGTATACCACCAATGGCGGTAGTTATAATATTGATGTAGCGGATAAGGCGATATGCTTATCTACCTTATGATCTGCCTTATATAATATGCTATTTGAATAATATTTGAAGTTGATCAGCTTGTGTAATATTCTATGATACACTAGTGGGGAAAAGAGATATCACTCTAAATATTAATAAACAAAAAGAATACGATAATAAGAGGTAAATACAACACATGTAAATGAAAATCTGTAAGGAGGCATACATTGAATAATAAGATTATAGACACAAATAAAACATACTTAATCACAGGCTCATCCGGCTTCATCGGATTCAATTTATCCAAAAGACTCTTGGAACAAGGCTGTTCTGTGATAGGTATCGATAACATCAACGATTACTACGATGTTAATCTTAAATATGCTCGTTTAGAGCTGCTCAATCCTTATAAGAATTTCACCTTTATCAAGGCAGATATCTCTGATAAGGATACGGTTATGAGGATTTTTAAGGAGCATAAGCCCAAAGTGGTGGTAAATCTAGCAGCCCAAGCAGGGGTCAGGTATTCCATAGAAAACCCTGATGTATATATTCAAAGTAACATTATAGGCTTTTTTAACATCCTGGAGGCATGTAGATATTATCCAGTAGACCATCTTATATATGCATCATCCAGTTCTGTTTATGGTGCAAATAAAAAGGTACCCTTTGAGGAGGCCGACTTTGTGGACAACCCAGTCTCCCTCTATGCCGCTACCAAAAAGTCCAATGAACTCATGGCTCATACCTATAGTCACCTATATAAGATACCTTCTACAGGGCTGAGGTTCTTTACCGTATATGGACCTATGGGCAGGCCGGATATGGCCTATTTTAGCTTTACCGATAAGTATTTTGCAGGAGAGCCAATTAGGATATTTAACAATGGGGATTTTGGGAATGATCTCTACCGTGATTTTACCTATATAGATGATATAGTAGAGGGAATGGTGAGACTTATAGATAATAATCCTGATGGAGATGTTCCCCACAGGGTATTTAATATAGGTAACAATAACCCCGAAAAACTAATGGTATTCATTGGGACATTGGAGAAAGCTCTAAGCAATGCAACTGGGAAAAAGGTAGTGTTTGAGAAAATATTTGAACCTATAAAACCAGGGGATGTACCTGCTACCTATGCATCAACGAATCTGCTTGAGCAGGCTGTAGGGTTTAAGCCTGAGACCTCTATAGAGGAGGGACTGCAGAAGTTCGCTGATTGGTATGTAGAGTATTATAAAATAGGAAGATGAAGAAAGAGATCAATAAATAGAACAAAATTTATAGTGTAATTGGGGGAATCTGTGTGAGCAAAATTGCAGTAATAGGAACAGGATATGTAGGATTGGTGACAGGGACATGCCTGTCGGACTTTGGTCACAATATAATATGTGTAGACAATGACAAAGAAAAGATAGACAATCTAAACAAAGGTATAATACCAATCTATGAACCTGGCTTACAGCCCATAGTAGAGAGAAATACATATTACAAAAGGCTTAGCTTTACTACAGATACAAAGAGTGCTGTGGAGGAATGTGATGTTGTATTCATTGCAGTGGGGACCCCACCAGCTGATGATGGTAGCGCAGATCTACAATACGTTGAAGCTGTAGCTAGGGATATCGCAAGATATATGAATGGGTACAAGGTAATAGTCAACAAAAGTACGGTACCCATAGGTACAGGGCAAAGGGTTAAGGCTTGGGTTAGAGAAGAACTAGCCCAAAGAGGAGTATCTTACGATTTCGATGTAGTATCCAATCCTGAGTTTTTGAGAGAAGGTTCTGCTGTTCACGATTTTACACATCCCGATAGGGTGGTTATCGGTGCAGAATGCGAGAAGGCCAAGGAGATTATGAAAAGTGTATACAGTGTACTTTATCTAAACGAAACCCCCTTTGTAGAAACCAATATTGAGACCGCTGAGATGATAAAGTATGCTTCAAATGCATTTCTTGCTATGAAGATTACCTTTATAAATGAGGTTGCAAACCTTTGCGAAAAAGTAGGAGCCGATGTACAGGATGTAGCCAGAGCCATGGGTAGGGATGGTAGGATTAGTCCTAAATTCCTAAATCCAGGTCCTGGCTATGGTGGTAGCTGCTTTCCGAAGGATACACTGGCTTTAGCTGAAATTGGGAAGCAATATGGTTCTAGGGTCACTCTCATAGAAAAGACCGTTGAGGCTAACGAATATCAAAAGAAATTAGCTGCCCAGAAGATAGAAGATACATTGGGGGATTTGACAGGGAAGAAGCTGGCTATTTTAGGTCTCTCTTTCAAACCAAATACTGATGATATGAGGGAAGCCCCTTCTATTACTATTTTAAATGAGCTGGCTAAAAAAGGTGCTACCTTCAAGGTTTATGATCCCATAGCCTATAAAGAAGCAAAATGGAGATTGGAGAACATAAAGGACAGA
>JAWLDD010000327.1:0-3272 GCA_041686815.1 Candidatus Atribacteria bacterium
CCTAAAGTACTTCAAGGCCTGTTAGAGGATATAGAAGGCAAGCCAGAGGAGCGAATTATCAGCGCTGTCATGCTTCGATCTCTTCAGAAAGCTAGATATAGCCATGAAAATCTAGGGCATTTTGGCTTGGCATCCAAAAACTATTGCCATTTTACTGCGCCCATTCGTCGCTATCCCGATCTTATGATTCACCGTATTATAAAAGAATCCATGCATGGGAAGCTAACAGGTAAAAGGATCAAGCAGCTGGAAGAGATATTGCCTGAGATGGCAAACCATTGCTCAAAGCGAGAGCGAATCGCAGACGAAGCAGAGCGTGAGACCGATGATCTGAAGAAGGCCGAATTTATGATGGACAAGATAGGCCAAGAGTTTGATGGTATTATTTCTGGCGTAACAGGATACGGCTTATATGTACAGCTTGCCAATACCGTAGAAGGATTGGTTAGAATCAGCACCATAGATGATGACTATTATCACTATAACGAAAAACACTATTGCCTTATCGGTGAAAGACAGAAAAAGATATTCAAGCTAGGAGATTCCGTTAAGGTCAGGGTTGTAAGCGTAGATATAGTTATGAGAAATATTGATTTTGTGCTGGTTGAACCATAATTTTGCAGGTTGTCCAGCCTTGACAGCCAATCGCTGATGTGTTAGTATAATACTGCAACTATAAAAATCCCTATTTGTTGATAGCAGCAGATAGGGTTATTTTATCGAAGTGGGTGTAGAAATTGGCTAGCGATGGCATAAAGGTTATTGCTCAAAATCGTAAGGCACGGCATGATTATTTTATAGAAGAGACCTTTGAAGCCGGTATTGTACTGGCAGGTACCGAGGTTAAATCCATACGCCTGGGAAAGGTAAATCTTAGGGATAGTTATGCCGATATAAGAAATGGCGAGGTCTTCGTCAACAATATGCATATAAGCCCTTATGAGATGGGCAATATAGCCAACAAAGATCCAATGCGTAGTCGCAAGCTGTTGCTCCACAAAAGGGAGATCAATAAACTGCTAGGCTATATCCAACAAAAGGGACTTACCCTAATACCCCTTAAAGTTTATCTTAAAGGTGGTTTGGTAAAACTGGAATTGGCTGTAGCCCGTGGTAAAAAGCAATACGACAAACGCCAGGATATAGCCAGACGAGATGCTAAAAGGGCTATGGATAGGGCTTTTAGAGAGAGCCAAAAAGCCTAGTTCAAAAATAACTTCTACTATCCACCTGCCGATACGAAACTTTTATATATGGGGGCGTATTGGTTTCGACGGGGATGATAGAGGTGAGAGAAGCGAGCTGCGGACTCCGGGGCCGCATCAACAACCTGGAACTAAAATTAAACGCAAACAACGATAATTACGCTTTAGCTGCTGCTTAAAGCAGCTACGTCTCTCCTATAGTACCCGCACTATAGGAAAAGGCGTCGATTTAGCGGGGAACGAACCTAACAAAGCTTTGAGTTAGGCCGGAATTTATGAAGCTACTAAAGCCGGAATCCTGTCAGTGGGAGTCCGGTGGAGGGAATGTCAATACACTGACTGCGCTCGGAGATGCTTTCGCTGATATATCTTCGGACAGGGGTTCGATTCAAAAAGAGTCGCCTTGCAGAGTGATCTGTAAGTGAAAACCTGGCTTGATCGGTGAAACCGTAACGAAAAGTAAGCAACGCTTTGGCGACGGCAACGCCGAGGAGTATGTGGAGAAATCCAACAGCTCTGTATCGACTTATAGGCTTCTAAATCTAAGGATGGATCTTGTATGATCATCAATCCATAGACATGAAGTACTAGGATGGAAGCTCAAAACTATAATATAGCTTTCATAATACGCCAGGAAGCTCGATGGAGCTTAAGACATAGTCAGCACCATTGGAAACAATGGATTAATGTGTCCCCTCGCCTCCACCAAAAAAAAAGGACAGTTAGCTAATTAACTGTCCTTTGCCTATTTTATGGAAATAAATCTCTGGTAGAAGTCCTCTTTGGCTTTTAGTAATTCAGGAGAATATCTACCGTTCCTAGGTGTTAGTATCTTATACTCATTAAGGATTAATTTTGCTCTTAGCTTTTTCTGTGGGATAACAAGGTAAGGTTCAATTTCGTCTAGCAATTGTATAGCATCGTTATATCTTACTGAATATGTATATGAAGCCTGGTGCTTATGAGGTTTATAATTTTTTTTGATTGTATTCGACCCATTTTTGTTGTTTTTACTATCCATTCGAGTAATTCAATAGAAGCAGATGAAACATTAATACAAGGTGCAGGATGTTGATTATTATGGAATTTAATCAACATGATACTACCTTCGCCATCAATTATTCCAGCAATATAAGCTCTTTCTTCAGGAGACATATTATTACCTCCAAACAGAACTGATGTTCTATATACAATATTATATCATGCTTATGTATTAATATCCACATCAACGATTGCAGAATTTACAGAGTCCAGCCCAAAATAGTGTGAAAAATTGAGGTTTCAAGAAATTCTTAATTATATTTTCAACATTAAAAACAGAAGCGTTTATGTCTCGAAAGTCTATTGTTACTGGATAGTTCCCTGGCATAACCTCGGGAGAAGAATAGCTGCCCATATACGGTTGATTTCGTAAACATTTTCCACATAACTCCTCCGCAATTTACTCTATTTTTCGGGTGGAAACATTATTCATGACCTTCTCCATCATTACCAGCACCAATGGGCCTGATAACGGGAAAAAGTAGTGTAGAGAATTGGCCATTACGATGGCTGGAATCTGGCAATTTGAGTGTATTAACTCGAGCAATTAACTGTCTTTCTAGAGGATCCATTACGGTAAGTTGTTCTTTCCTCTATACCCTCATAGAGCTCCGTTAATTAAGCTTTGAGAACCTGGTTGAAGATTTATTCCAATAATTTAGAAAATATTTCAGTTATGCCATTTGATAAAAATAATTCGTGTAAGAGTTCTCGGTTATGGTAATATTGAATTAAATCATGGTTCATCCTCTTCTTTTTGACGTTTGTTTCTCAACTATATTTTAACGGAGGCAAGAGTTTCGGCTTAAATTATTATCTTTTTACACCAATATTCGGACTTAATCGCCTGAACCATTAATTTAATTAAATCCTTCCTTTGAACCTGGATCATATATAGATAAGCTTGTACATCAAGGCGTACTTCATAAAGAATGATGTTAGTATATAAGTATGGACACAAAATAAGGTTTTATATATACTAAAAACAAGGAAGGACGTGTCCATGAATGTCTAAAAGGAAAACCT
>JAWLDD010000328.1:0-3264 GCA_041686815.1 Candidatus Atribacteria bacterium
AAACCCGACTGTTCGATTAGCTCCAATCCAGCCTCTATACCAAACCCTATCCCATAAGCATTATGTGCATCGGATCCAATGGTTAGTATGGATCCTCCTAGCTGCCTATATCTTATTATTATCTCCAGCGGGGGCATAGGACATTCTGACATATGTCTAAAACCTGAGGTATTGACTTCTATGCCCTTGCCTTTCTTTATTAAGGTATTCAAGATTTTATCAATCAGATCCAGATGTAGAAGTTCGTCCTCTTTATGATATGGAAATGGCGAGTATCTCTTTATATATCCTATATGGCCTAGCACATCAAAATCATCAAAGTCTTTTATTAGACTAAGGATCTCCCGATAATATAGCTCATAGCTTTCTTCTTTGGACTTACTCTTAAAATAATCACCTTGGTATGGATCAAACCTATCAATTATATGCACTGATCCTATGACAAAATCAAATGGATAGCTGTTTATGATTTTGGAGGCATCCTCTAACACATGAGGCTGCAAACCCATTTCGATGCCGGTTTTAATGCTAAGTTGTCCCTTAAACCTTTTCTTATTATCTTCTATTTCCTTTATGTACTCATCTATGTCTGGAATATCGAAGACAACCCCAGGGACAGGCCAATCTATATCTATATGGTCGGTAATAGCAATCTCCTTAAGTCCCATCTCTATGGCTTTTATACATACCTCTTCTATTGCCATCTCTCCGTCAGTGGAGTATTTGGTATGAATATGAAAATCCATCACAACTCTTCACCTTCCTCTTCTTACTGCTAAACCCTGTAAAGATCTAATGGTAGGAAGTGATTTGCTTGTTAGATCCAGCAACTTCCAAAAAAGAATAAACACTATTATTTTTACATAAATTGCAGGATGAGTCAACTTTGTTTTAGTTTTTGCATTGACATTGTAGTGAAATCATAATATAATCTAATCAATTTATCAATTCACCACGTTACTATGGTAAATTATATATTGATTTGGAGGTTAAAATGAGCCGATGGAAGCAGCAAATACCGCCAGGGGTTCAGGATTATCTGCCTGAGGAATGTTACAACAAGAGAAGAATTGAAGAATCATTACGTAGGATCTTCTATACCAGAGGCTATGATGAGATCGAGTCGCCTCTCTTTGAGTATTATGATGTATTTACAGGAGACAAAGCATCTATTGAGCAAGAAAATATGTTTAAGATTGTGGAGGCAGGAGGCAGAATCCAGGTATTAAGGCCCGATATAACCATGCCCATAGCTCGCATTGCATCCACCAAGCTCAAAGAGAGCAAAATACCAATTCGCTTGTCCTATCTGGGAGATGTATATAGATATGAGGATTTGCAGACCGGAAAACAGAGGGAGATAGCTCAAGCTGGTATTGAATTGCTAGGGGTTAAAGGTCCGGAAGCCGATGCAGAGGTTATCTCTACCGCCATACAATGCTTTTTGGATTTAGGGTTGAAGGACTTTCAAATAGATATTGGCCAGGTTGAATTCTTCAAGGGATTGGTAGAGAATGCAGGTCTAGATTCTGAAAATGTTGAAACCCTTAGGCTGTTGATTGAACAAAAAAATCAATTAGGATTGGAGCTGTTTCTAAAGGAATTTTCTATGGCTAGCACCTTAAAGGATGTACTCTTAGAGCTGCCTCAGATGTATGGCGATATTGATATTTTAGATAAGGCATCACAGTATACGGAAATTCCTCGCTGTCAAAGAGCAATAGAAAATATCCGTCATGTGTATAGGATTTTAAAGGATTTCGGATTGGAGGACTTTATTACCTTTGATCTGGGGATGATTCATAGTCTTAACTACTATACAGGCATAATCTTCAAAGCCTTTACCAAAGATCTAGGTTTTCCTATTTGCGGTGGTGGCAGATATGACAATCTTCTATGTGAATTTGGTCGCCATTTGCCTGCAACCGGCTTTGCCATAGGGTTAAAGCGACTTTTGGTAGCCTTGGATAGGCAGGACAGATTGATGCAATTGCCCAGCGTGGATATATTGGTGGCATACGATGAGAGCAACAGAAGGGAGGGCTATGATTTGGCCCAAAGACTAAGAAAAGAGGGTAATCGAGTTGAGGTGTTTCTCAGTACTGATGATTATACAGATGCCCAGCATTATGCAAAGGCCAAAAATATACCCAGAATTATTGATATGAGCAATATGAAATAAGGGGGAAGATCTGTTGATAACTATTGCATTGCCCAAGGGAAGGTTGGGAGATAAAGCCATAGAAATTTTGCAGAGGTCTATAAAAGGGCTGGATAATCTGGATCTTGCATCAAGAAAACTGATTTTCTACTCCCAAGATTTAG
Organism: Candidatus Atribacteria bacterium; assembly: GCA_041686815.1. Taxonomy (GTDB): domain Bacteria; phylum Bacillota; class Clostridia; order Caldicoprobacterales; family UBA3941; genus JAWLDD01. The sequence continues at coordinate 2,326 of JAWLDD010000328.1, forward strand.
GGATTCGTTTTCTGTTGGTTAAGCCCAGCGATGTTCCTACTTATGTGGAATATGGAGTTGCCGACATAGGGATCGCAGGGAAGGATACGCTGATGGAAGAGGGAAGACATCTCTATGAGATGCTGGATCTTGGGTTTGGTAAGTGCAAAATGGTGGTGGCAGGATTTCCAGAGAAAAAGGATTCCTGGATAACCAAATCCCATACCCGAGTAGCCACCAAATACCCCAATATAGCCAAGAGCTACTTTTCGGGAATAGGTGAGACCATAGAGATCATAAAGCTTAACGGCTCTGTGGAGTTAGGACCTTTGGTAGGACTATCCGACGTAATTGTTGACATTGTAGAGAGCGGCCGGACTTTGAAGGAAAATGGGTTGGTTGTATTGGAAGAGATCTGTCCTATCAGTGCTAGGCTGGTGGTGAATCGTGTTAGCCTCAAAACAAAGAACAAACCTATAAAGGATATCATCGATTCTATACAAAAAGTATTGGAGGAGAAACAGTATGATAGCTCAAATTGATGGAAGAACCATGGAGGTTTGTCAAATAATCAAGCTTCTAAACAGGCCATCTCACCTGGACTTCCCTCAGGAGAACAAAAGGGTAAAGGAAATAGTAGGCAGTATAAGACAGCGGGGACTATCTGCATTGCTTGAGTTTATACAAAAGTATGATGGCGTAGGCTTTACTGATGCAAAGGATCTTTTAGTGACCAAAGAGGAGATAGATCAAGCTTACAGCATGGTGCCAGATAACTTTATAGCTATAATAGAAAAATCCAAGGATAGAATTTGGCGATATCATAGCAGGCAGAAGCAAAACAGCTGGATATCCTTTGAGAATGACTCCGAGTCAATTCTAGGTCAAAAGATTCAGCCAATGGACGAAGTGGGAATATACGTGCCCGGAGGAAGGGCGTCCTATCCCTCTTCGGTTCTT
>JAWLDD010000329.1:0-3262 GCA_041686815.1 Candidatus Atribacteria bacterium
CACAGAAGGTGTCCGATGCATCAGCCACTGTAGCGTCTACCTCCGAAGAGGTATCGGCTTCATCCAGTGAAATAACCAGGGCAATTCAAGAGATATCACAAGGAGCTTCTGAGCAGGCCCATGAAGCTGAAAAAGGTGTAACCATAATGGAGCAGTTGGCTACCAAGATAAACAAGGTGTTGGAAGATGCCCAAGTTATTTCAGGTGTTTCCAAGGATACTCTAAACCTTACACATCAGGGTTTATCTTCCATTAAAAATCTAAACGAAAAGACTGCTCAAACAACAGAAATAGCAAAGGATATTGTGGGATCTATCCATGAGCTGGACGAACATTCTCGTTCCATTGGCAAGATTATAAAGGTTATTGACGGCATTGCAGATCAGACTAACCTCTTAGCTTTAAATGCGGCCATAGAAGCAGCTAGAGCAGGTGAAATGGGTAAAGGGTTTGCAGTTGTAGCTAATGAAGTGAAAAAACTGGCAGAGCAGTCAATTAAATCTACAAATGAAATAGCAGCTATAATAAAGTCGACACAGGAGAAGACCGCTATAACGGTCCAGCATGCTCAAACCGCCGACAGCATTATAGAATCACAGAACGAAGCTGTCAGTGCTACTATATCGGTATTCGAAAGTATAGCTGCCTCCATGGAAGCCTTGTCTCAACGCATCAATGATATACTAAGTAGCATAACTGAAATGGACAACAATAAGAATCAAGCGATAGAATCCATGCAAAGCATTTCAGCTGTGTCCGAAGAATCAGCAGCTTCGGTGCAAGAAGTTACCGCATCTACGGAAGAACAATTGGCAGGTATAGAGGAATTAGCTGCCTTTGCTCAAGAGCTGAACGATGTATCGGTACAGCTAACCGAAGCCATAAACAAATTTAAAATCTAATACCATAAGTAAAGTAAAGGCAGGCTTAAAGCCTGCCTTTATTCTTTTGATCCAATGTTCCCAACAGCACCATTATTGGCATTAAACATAAGTACATCATATACATAAGCATAATTATACGATATATCTCTAGATCTTTTACTGCCCAGTCGTTATAGACCATTATATACAAGCCTAATAACCCAGGAATATCGCCAAAGATGCCTACGGTTAAACCTCTGGTAAAAAATCTGTCAATTATATGCTTTCCGAATGCCTTGCCATAATGAAACCAGAACACAAAACTTGGTATACCCGTTCCTAGCAGAATTAGCCATACAGGCAAAGGTAGAGGAATTCCGAGAGATCTCAGCGCCATAAAAATCCAAAATATGCTGTAAGAAATACCTAAAACCGCTAATAGCAACATAGTATTTATAATAGCTAATCTTAACCCTGTAGCTAAGTAATGATCGGTTTTCGGCATTAATCTGTTAATAAAAGAACCCATAGACATCACATCCACTATTTTTATCACACCGTATAACCCTATTTTAAATGAACCACAGTTACTCCTGATTCACCTTCACCAAACTTTCCCAGCCTAAAGGATTCTACATGAGGGTGGTGCTTTAGATGTTGATGAACTCCATTTCTCAAAACACCTGTCCCTTTACCATGTATCAACACTACCTCCTTAAGCCCCGCTAAAAATACATCGTCAAGGTATTTATCCACGTTGACCAAGGCTTCTTCCAAGTTCTGACCCCTCAAATCCAGTTCCATGGATACGGATCTATTTTTCATAGACACTGATTTAGAAGAAGCACCTTGCCTTTTTGGTTCCTCTTTTACTCTTCTAACATTTGAAATATGAACATTTATCTTCATAATGCCAACCTGTACCTGTACCTCGTCCCCCTGTTCAGAGATGCTGAGTACCTGACCCCTTTGATCCAGGTTAGCTATATAAACCGATTCTCCTGGTCGCAAATCTTTTGGTGGTTTTAATAGGCCTTGAGACGGTGCTAAAGTATCGCCAATGGTTTCCTCTATCTTGTTAAGACTACGCTTTAGTCGATCACGAGCCTGCTCCATAGCTTTATGTTGTTCCAACTCATAACTCCTTTTAGCTAATTCGCGCATTTCCTTGAGAATACTATCAGCCTGTTCCTTAGCCTGTCTCAGTATCTTTCTTGCCTCTTCTTGAGCTTTCTGAAGTGTTTTTTGTTCTTTTTCCCTAACTCGGCCTCTCTGCTCTTCCAATTCATCCTTGATCCTTCGAATCTCATCCAAATAGGTTTTTGCCTCTTCTCGCTCTTCTTTGGCCTTTATACGGTTTCTCTCCATATCAGATAGTACATCTTCAAAGCGTATGTCCTCTTGAGTCAAAAAACCTTTGGCATTCTCGATTAGCTCTTCATTTAAGCCTAAGCGTCTAGATATTTCAAAAGCGTTGCTCTTTCCAGGAATTCCCATCATGAGGCGATATGTAGGACGCAAGGTCTCCACGTCGAATTCCATCGAGGCATTTTCCATACCTTTTTGGGTCAAGGCGTAAACCTTGAGTTCACTGTAATGAGTGGTAGCCATAGTACAAATTCCTTTTTCCCTAAAGAAGTCTAGGATAGCCATAGCCAATGCAGCACCTTCAGTGGGATCGGTTCCTGCTCCCAATTCATCGAATAAAACCAAGGAGTATTCATCTGCCTGTCTTACGATATCCGCTATATGGACCATATGGGATGAGAATGTACTAAGGCTTTGTTCTATGCTCTGTTCATCACCAATGTCTGCATAAACATTGCTGAATACTCCCATCTCACTTCCATCATCTGCTGGAATATGCAGTCCCGATTGAGTCATAAGTACGAACAATCCAGCAGTTTTTAAAGTTACTGTCTTGCCTCCAGTGTTAGGTCCAGTTATGATTAAGGCCTTCGAACTTTGTCCCAGCCTTATGGTTATTGGCACAACCTTATCCTTGTCTATGAGAGGGTGTCGACCATTTTTTATATTGATGGAAGGATGGGGTAAGATTTTGGGATGTATACCATCCAATGAGCGACTAAAGCTTGCTTTGGCAAATATCATATCCAATCTAGCCAATATATTTAAGTTGTTCTGTATGGATTCATGGTGGGACTGTACCTTTAAAGTCAGTTCCAACAGAATTCTTTCTATCTCTTTCTGTTCATCAAGCATCAATTGTCTGAGTTGGTTATTAGCTTCTACCACTGGCATTGGCTCAATAAATAAGGTAGCACCGCTGCCAGATTGATCATGGATCATACCAGGTACATTTCCCCTATGCTCTTGCTTTACAGGAACAACAAACCTGTCATTTCTAATAGTTATCAACGGTTCTTGTAAGAACTTCT
>JAWLDD010000330.1:0-3262 GCA_041686815.1 Candidatus Atribacteria bacterium
GAGTTAAGCGATAAGTCATTTATTAGGTGGCTATCAATCTTAATCTTATTAATTCCTATGCCTTTATGTTCACTTAGTATACTAGCTATTTTTTCAAACATTCGTTTTTCCTCCTCCATAAATTCTTTTTACTTTCTTTGTTGTGGTCTTATCAAATTCTACTTGTCTAATGCTTACTTTGCTTATGTTTTTATAATACGGAATGTTTTTATTGATCTTGTTTATGTCATTATCTAGTAGTTCCTTTAGATCTTCAATTTTATTATGCTGAATATATTCACTATCCAAATACACCTCTGCAATAATGGTTGCTTCATTCACTTCATTGTTACCTTCAGAATAAACAAGTACTTCTTTGACATATGGGATGTTCAGTATAAGCATTTCAATCTCTTCAGGATAGATATTCTTGCCGTTGTTTAGTATTATCAAGTTCTTTTTTCTGCCTGTAATATATATAAAACCGTCCTCATCAGTTTTTCCTATATCACCTGTCCTGAACCAACCATCATCCATTACTTCATTAGTTGCCCTTTTGTTTTCATAATATCCAAGCATTACATTTTTACCCTTTACAAGTATTTCACCTTCATCACTACTATCTGCTTTATCAATTTTCACTTCACAGCAAGATAAAACCTGCCCTACACTACCATCCCTATAGTATTTATTTCTATTGACTGATACAATAGGCGAACATTCAGTTATGCCATATCCGTTTAAAACATTAATGCCAAAGTCTCTAAATCCTTTTACATATTTAGGGTCAAGTGGTGCTCCACCAGAAACTATTAGTTTTAGTTCTCCGCCAAATGCATCATTCACACTTTTAAAGAGACTACCTCTAATATCGACTCCTAACTTAAGCAAGAAATTGCTTACCTTAACAAGGGTTATTAGTAAGCTTGCCTTTCCATTATTTTCAGCTGTAGACCATATTCTTTTATACATCGTTTCGACAAACAGCGGAACTAAGAATAAATGATCTGGCTTCTGCTCTTTGAGGTCTGACATTATCTTCTTCATACTCTTGTTGATAAATACTGTCTTACCTATAACCAAAGGACTTAATACTCCAGCGTTGAGACCATAGCAATGATTAAGTGGTAGCAATAAAACAGATTTATTGAGTACGCCAACATTCTGAGCGGCTCCGATAGCAGAAGATACTATATTTTCATGACTCAGCATTACACCTTTACTTACTCCTGTTGTACCAGAGGTATAATGAATTACCGCTAATTGATATGCTTCTACAGTATTCAAGTCATAACTTTTATCTCCGCTTCTAATTAGTTTTTCTCCTTCTTCAATCAGTTGGTACAAGCAAGCCTCATCTTGATTGTCATTATTCCTATCCATATTTATCAATGCTAAATCGTCTAACTCAGCTTTTATTGCATTAGCATATTTTGTGTACTGTTTGGTATAGAAAAGCATTTTGCTATTTGAGTTTATTAATAATGCAATTATTTCTTTGATTGTTTGCTCTTTATCTAAAGGTATTATGACATTGGAACTATTGATAACTGCAAAATAAGTTAGTATCCACTCATAGCTGTTTTCTCCAAGCACAGATATATGAACATTCTTATATCCTTTGTGTAGCAATGATGTGCTTAGCTTTTTTACATCAGTATAGAAATCTTTATAAGATTTTTTCACTAGCTGTTGTTTATCCATATATTCAAATGCCGGTTTTGATTGATACTTATCCTTACAGTTTTCAAGCAACTCCTTCACGTTGCGTATTATGTCAACCTTATTGAGAGGATAATTCAAGTTTTTCATAAGAACACCCCTTTGTTAACTAATTATAGATCTTTCTCAACTTTCTAGTGTTTATACCGACAGAGATAATCTAAACTATTGTTAATCTTATGTGTACTGTTACAAAGATTAGAGAAATTCTCTATTCTTCATATCCTTAATGATCTTTTCAACATATTCCTTTGTGATTTTAGGCCATTCGAAGTTAAATTTGTGAAGATACTCTTGAGTTATTCTGCTTTGTATATCAACTCCGCGTTCTATCAAAAGTCCCTTTTGTGTATCCATTTCGTTAATTATTCCTTTCAATAACTTTTCACTGCCCGATTGTGAAATAATGTTTTCTATATGCGCAGTAAAATCTTCATTGTCAAGCATCATAATGGGATATCCTAACTCTGCTAGTATCTCAAATAAAGTCCCTATGTTTATTTCATTTGCGTTAACAACATTGAATGCCATGTTACTAACACCATAATGCATCAAGCAAGCAACCGCTTTTGCACTGTATTCAATCGGTGACATTTCTATGAGCTGTTCAAGCACACTTTTAGTACTAATTCCAAACTTTATAAAAAACCTAAGTATATTATAGTAGTTGTTCTCTTCGATATTCCTTTGGAACTTTCCATCTCCATACCTTCCAGTCAATCTCCCTACCCGGTAAATATTTGCCTGAAGACCCTTATCCATATAATCAATAATTATTTGCTCCGCTTCAAATTTCGAATGTATATATGCTTGCTGCTTATAGTTCTGCCCTATATATAAATCATTCTCCGTAAATACTGGATTCTTCTGTTTTTGCTCCAAGAAATCGCCAGATACACTGATAGTTGAAATATGGTGGAATGGCAAATTGTTCTTCAGTGCATAATCGCATATATTTCTTACTCCTGTTGTATTGACAGTTTTGTACTCCTCATAGTCACCATAAAAATGCACATTAGCCGCTGTGTTAAGTATAATATCACAGCTTAGATCTGACGCATCTGCAATACTTTTGCTATTTAGAAAATCCTTATTGGAAATATCTCCGGCAAGAACTGAAATTCTATTATTAGGATATTCTTCGTCAAAATAGAAGTGCCAGCAATTCTTAAGCCGCTCTTCAGCTTCGAAGTTGTTCTTTCCTCTAACAACACATATCATTTGAGTACTAGTTGTAGTTACCATCTCATATAAAATATGGATTCCAAGAAAACCAGTTGCTCCAAAAATTAGCATTTTGTTATAACTAGCTATTTGTGGCATAGGGATGCAATGGTCATGTTTCGGCAATTTATTATTATACCTGTTCAATTCTTCTTCATCATAGTAATTAACATTCATACTGTCTGATTCTATTACTGAAGCTAGTTTCTGTATCGTATTGTTCTTGTAGAACACCTGCGCGTACAACTCGATTCTGCTTTTTAGCAGTTCAGATTGTATTCTAATAATCTTTAGTGAATCTAAACCCATATCAAAAACATTGTCTGTAATACCTATG
>JAWLDD010000331.1:0-3259 GCA_041686815.1 Candidatus Atribacteria bacterium
GGGAAACCGCCATAACCATTTCATCGGTATAGATCACCCTGCCCGTCCATTTACCTGTTCCACCCTCCAATGCCTTCTTTATGTCTGGGGCATTCTGTCTTTGGGTAAAATTGACACCAATTGAGTCCATGAGTACCATCCCTGACTCATCGATAATCTGAACCTGGGCTGATGTGAATTTCCAAAATACGTCTACATTGTCTATTATGTTGTCCTGAAGGGAACTATCAGAAAAGTATCTTGAATAGAAGTTGGTGGACATGCGGACCTGATCGGTCAGTATATCCTCTACGCTTTTATAGTAATACTCCTTTAGAAACAGGCTGATCAAAAATAAAAATATGAAGATGCTTATGACAATAATGCTCATAAAGCTATAGCTTATCCTTGTTCTAATGCTGCTTTTCAGACCTTTCACTTTTCCCTCCATCGGTAACCGGTCCCCCATACGGTTTCAATAAATTTGGGATGAGAAGGATTGTCCTCCACCCTTTTCCTAAGCCTTCGAATATTGACGTCTACCACCTTCAAATCACCAACAAAATTCTCGCCCCATACCCTATCAATTAGCTCATTTCTACTAAAGAGCTTGCCGGGGTTTTTGATAAACAATTTCATCAATTGGTATTCCCTAGGTGTTAATTCTATTTCTACTCCGTTTTTATACACCTTTTGGGAATAGGTATCAACCTCAAAGGGATGATCGCATATTTTACGTTCATCCCTTTGATCGTTGTTTTCGCCTATCCGGCGCAGTAAAGCCTCAGCTCTTAAGACCAGTTCCAATGGGTTAAAGGGCTTTACCACATAATCATCAGCGCCTTGCTCCAATCCCATAATCCTATCCATATCTAGATCCCGGGCAGTGAGCATAATAATGCCCATCCTGGGGAATTCTGAGCGAAGGACCACGCATACGTCAAACCCGTCCATGCCAGGCAGCATAATATCCAATATCACTATATCCGGTACATGCTCCCTGGCCAGACTTATTCCCTCTTCTCCGGTCTCAGCCTCTATAATTTCAAAGTTGCTTCTCTCAAACCCTACCCTTATAAAGCTGCGTATAGAACTTTCATCATCTACAATCAGTACCTTTTTTTTCAACCTAACAACCCCTGTCCATGAATCAGATTATGCTAAAGCTACAATTATTCCACCAGCAGCAATCAGAATAACTCCTATGATTCCCAAGCCACTAACCTTTTCCCCTAAAAATAGGACAGCAAAAACCGTGGACAAAACTACACTTAGCTTATCTATAGGTACCACTTGGGATACCTTTCCATTCTGTATGGCCAAAAAGTAGAATAACCAAGAGGTTGCCCCCGCTATACCGCTAAGCACAATCCACAGAAAAGCCTTTCTATCGGTTACTATTGAGCCTATCTTGTTCAGATTCCCCTGAAAGGTTACTACTAGGATCAAAAATACCGCCATAACTATGGCTCTAATGGCTGTTGCTGTATTGGAATCGATATTCTTTAGTCCAATCTTACCGAATATTGCCACTAAAGATGCAGCCACAGCTGAAAGCAATGCATAGATTAGCCACAAATACTCTTTCATAATCTCCCCTCCTATTAAAGTCTATCTTCATACATATCTATATCTGCATTGTTTAGCAAATCAGCTAAAATAACTGACCAGGCGTCCGCCTTCTTTTGTTGACTTAAAATCTCTTTTACCTCGTCATGCTTTTCCTCTAATGTAAATATCTTCTCAGGATATTTCTCATAAAGCTTTATAATATGATAACCAAAATCCGAAGCCACCAAATCAGAGATTTCTCCTTCTGCCAAATTAAAAGAGGCTTCTTCAAACTCAGGCACAAAATCTCCATTCTGCCTGACTATATATCCCACTTCATTGCCTTCCATGCCTGGGTCTTCGCCGTACTCCTCAATAAGCTTTTCAAAGTCCTCTCCATTTCTAGCTTTTTCCAACACTTCCAGGGCTTTAGGCTGGATGCCCTTCAATTTTTCATCCAAATATTTCTTGGCTTCCTCTTCCTTTCCCTGAGCCATCAGTCCGTCATACTCATCCATTTCATCTTGGGGTAATCCAATGAGGATGTGTTTTACCCTAACCTCTTCAGGTTGATACAATTCTACTTCGTCATATGCTATAGAAGCTATATTCTCCCTTTGGCTATTAAGTGTCTCCTCATAATACTCACGGATCTCATCCTCATCGGCATACACGTCTTCTACCAAGCTATCTATATATCTGTCTATAACTATCTGCTGAGCTATAAAGTCTATATATTCATCCTGGGTCTGCCCTATAATCTCAAGCTGTTCATCTATATAGGCCTTTGCTTTTTCTATATAATCTTGCCCATCTGAATCCTGATCTTGCCCCATGGCCATATCTATATCCTCCATTTGTATGGCAAGATCTGAAATAATGCCCTCAAACTCGGCTTTGGCTTCCTTTAAAACCTGGTCGTTTACTTCAAAACCGGCTTCTTTTGCCTTCTGGATTATTAGCTTTTCCCTCACCATCTGGTCCAATATATCTACCTTCAACTGGTCTATCATAGCCTTTTGTTCGGGATCATTTTCAATTTCATCCGTAAAGGAATAGCTCTGTCTAATCTGATTATACAGCGCGTTAAACTCCCCTTTTGTAATTACCTCGCCATTGACCTTTGCTACTACGGTTTTATCCTTTAAATCTAGATTTCCGGATTTAGCTTTGCAACCCATAATGGATACTGCCAGTACCATTATCAACATAAATGCCAAAGCCCTTTTATTGTACATATAATCAATTCCTTCCCTTTTCATTTGCGTATACGAGTATACTTATTTAACCCCTTGTGCCTTATTAATGTATATTAATCTAAGTATACACAAAGGGCTAATATACTTATTATATAATAGCCCTAGGACAAAAGTAAGGGGTTTAGCACAATAAATATTTGGTAAGCTTGGAATATGAAAAACGGTAAACCTTAATTTCACTAGGTTTACCGTCATCCTTCTCTGCTATCAATTAATCAATTCAACCGCTTTTCTATAAGCCTAGCCAGGCCCACAGCGTATTCCTCGATCTCACGCTGGTCCTTGCCCTCAATCATAACACGAACCAAAGGTTCTGTGCCTGATGGCCTGATAAGCACCCTGCCCTGGCCTTTAAATCTATCTTCAATTCGTTTTATTTCCTTTTGAATATCGGGATCCTCGGTGTATTTTAGTTTGTTGTCTTCACTGACCTTGGCGTTTTCCAGCACTTGAGGAAGCTTCTCCATGGC
>JAWLDD010000332.1:0-3250 GCA_041686815.1 Candidatus Atribacteria bacterium
AGTGTTTTAATTTATGAGTTTCATTGCAGAGGGAATCCTGACCATACTATCTCTCTAATTTCCTAGTCTGATTTGGGGCAGATTTACCGGATGGTTATGGACTCGTTCTTCGCAGACTCCTTCTATTGAAACGATCCGCTCGGTACTGCAGCAAGAATTGTGGAGGAATATTCACAAAGTCAGTGTTAATGTGGCTTTATCAAATATCCTGAAGTATCAGAAACAGAAAACCGTGAACCCTACAAGCCTAGTGTATAGGCACATATATGGGTTGACACGGTCAACAATGTTGGTTTATTGTGGGCTTAGCTTTTAACTCTTAAGGAATAATAGCGACTTTAATTAATTTAGGTCCAGGAGTAGCAACTGAACCTAATAATGAAATTCATACTTTACATTGTAATTATGCATTTTAGAAATTTATAAAGGCTGAATTATTTTTTAATGGGCGAAACAAAGTGAAGCAATGTTTAGGATAAAATCTAGCATGTTTTCATATGGTGTGTAAATGGGTAATTGGTATGTGTTTTATGTGAAGACAGGTAGAGAGCAAACAGCATGTGATTTTTTAAATAAGTTACTTAATAGAGAAGAATGTAATGCATTTATTCCTCAAGTAGAGCTGACTTTCAAGAATTCAAAGTTTATACGTAAAGAGCTCAAGCCAATGTTTCCCGGGTATGTTTTCATTGATTCAATATTAGATGAAAAAACATTTATTATTCAAGCACACAAACTTACGAGATTTTCTAAATGCATATTTAAATTGCTTGGTAGTGAAAACGCAGACTGTATGAAATTGACAGAAGAAGAAAAGAACTTCTTATTGAGCTTTTGTGATGATGACTATGTTACAGAAGAGTCTAAAGGGTTTATAATTGGCGATAAAATAATTGTTACTTCAGGGCCATTAGAAGGCAGAGAAAGTATTATAAAAAAGATTGATAGACACAAAAGACGCGCAGAAATTGAATTTAAGTTTCTTGGAGATATAAGACGCATAAGTGTTGCTTTGGAGGTTATATCAAAGGTACTGTAATTTTTTGATAAGGTAGTTCATTTATAGAGTATAGAGTCTTGCTTCTGATCAAGGTGTTACTTATAATAAGGCGCTTTAAGAGGTTGTTTTGTTATGACTAATCTGTTGAAAAACAAGGTGACCTAAAAAGTTTAATATTGACGTGAAAGTATCCTTTAATTGCTTGTGGAGAGCACCTGCGAAGGCAGTAAAATGCATTTCACGAAGTTTTTATTATAAATAAGGTTTCATTGGTCATTATTTACCTTCTTGTTGTATCCTGATCCTCTGGTAAATCTATATTGAGCAAGGACCTTTTTGTATTATAGATGTTTTTCCTCAATTACTTGTTCTAGCTTGTACTTAGATTGGTTTAACTTCTGAAGCGAGGGTTTTGCGTATATACAAGAGTTTTCGCGCATGAAGCTTCCACCTGGTGAAATGACCTCCTTTAAATATTTAAGGACAGATGATTGAGTATGGAACAAGCTACAGAAAAATATCTTGTGCCTTTCAAAGTTCGGAAGTATGACTTCAAAAACCAGAACAGTGGTTCTCATTCGCCGGCGCAATGGCTCATTTTGCTCCAGAATACGCATTATACCAACTAAGTAGGCGATTATTGGATTTTAAGATTATAATATCCACAATATAAATAAAGTATCTGAATAATATCAATATTGATGTTGAGTTTTTAGTGCTATCTGAGCACTTTTAATACTGGAAGAGTATTCCGCAATGTTGCTGTGAAAAACTTGATTATAAAGGAAGAGGTAAAGTGCAAGTAAAAGATATTATTATTGAAATCATCAAAACTATACTAGAGGACGAAAGTGTTGATAATGTACTACTCACAGATGATAATTTGGTGCAGTTGAATATCAATTCCATCGATTTTATTAGGCTTGTTGTAGAGTTGGAAAGAAGATTTGATATAGAATTTGAGGATGAGGCGTTGGACTACACAAAGTTTACGTCTTTAACTTTATTATGTGATTATGTAGAAAAGCGTATACGAGAGCAGAATGCATAATTAAGTATTCTATTGTACATTGTGTTGATTGTGTTCATGATAAGTAAGCTAATACCCATTCTATGCTCATGCAGATATAGGAAAGTGGATATAGTATTGCTGGATAAAAATCAAGTATTTGGTTCTATGAACAAAGTGTGTATGGCATTAGGAGTATTGTACTTGGATTTAAAGAAGAGATGTTAGAGGAACAGTACCAGAGATTACCTATATGTATGTTCGTATAAGCAAATAAAACATAATCAGTTTCACTACATCGTTATTTCAAAGTTTTCTCAAAACACTAAAAAATAATAAGGTGGTAATTATGAAAAAAATTGATATAACCGAACAAACAATCAAAATTTTACTTGTAAGTTTTGCTTCGTGTTGGCATGAAGATGTATGGAATGTTTTGTCTATTGAATCCCTATATAGTGATCTAAAAAACCATTTTATAGGCAAAGTAGATTTAGAAACGGTGCGTTTGAGAGATAAAGAATCTGAGAACGAGTTATGTGATAAAATTTCTTGTGGCCATTATGATATCGTGGGGTTTAGCTTAGATATCGGATCTCAAAATGCATTTTTTACTATACTACATGAGTTGAGAGGTAACTGGAAAGGCAAAACACAATTTGTATGTGGAGGCACATTGGCGACCTATTCGTATGAATATTTGATGGAAAATGATGATTTCATGTACTATCATCCTCTCATTATCATAGGAGAAGGGGAACTGGCTTTACGAGAGCTTGTATATTGTTGCTTGAACAATAAGCCTGCTATCAATATACCAAATACGATTCATTATGATGATAAGCTATGTAATTATATTAAGAACAAAGCAGAACAGGTAGACCTTGATAAACTAATATATCCACCCGCACATATTACATATTTTAATACTAAGCATCGGGTACATATTTTGCAGACATCCAGAAACTGTATCTTTAGTTGTACCTATTGCACACAGGGCCCGTATAAAAAGTGGAGATCGTTTGGCATGGAGCGTATACGATCGAACATGGAAAATTTAATCAAAAACGGGATTTATGAGTTTGAATTTGTTGATGATGAATTTTTTGGTGGAACGACAGCTTACCATATCGGAAGAGCTTGGACAATAGCATCAGTAATCCATGAACTTAGTTATATGTATCAAGTTGAGATAAAATATCGCATTTTTACAAATCCCTACATTATATGTAGTCAAACTA
>JAWLDD010000333.1:0-3246 GCA_041686815.1 Candidatus Atribacteria bacterium
GCTGTGGTAGAACACATACAGGGACTTAAGATAGGAATGCCCACAGAGATCTTCGACGATAGCTGGGATCCCAGCGTTCGAAGCTCTATAGCTTCTGCCCTAGCTGTCTTTGAAGAATTGGGTGCAGAACTGGTGGAGATAAGTCTTCCCCATGCTAAGTATGTTCCCGCTGCCCATTTTATTCTTCTAAGCTGTGAAGCTGCCAGCAACTTAGCCCGTTATGATGGCATAAAATACGGTTTTAGAGCAGACAGCTCAAAAGATTTGGATGGGATTTACCTAGAGACCAGGTCCCAAGGATTTGGCTATGGCATCAAAAGTCGTATTATGCTAGGAAATCTGCTGTTGACTTCCCAATACTATGACTCCCATTTCCGTAAGGCTCAGGTTATAAGAAGACTTATAAGGGAGGATTTCAAGAAAGCTTATGAAGAGTGTCACGTAGTGCTTACCCCCACTAGCCCGGTACTCGCCTTTGATCATGACATTGGATTATCCCAGCCTATAGGCATGAATGAATCTCAACGATATACTATATTTGCAAACATGACAGGAGCACCTGCTATATCCATCCCCTGTGGATTCAGTGATGAAGGCTTACCCATTGGTATACAGCTAATGGGGGATTTGTTCAGTGAAGAGACCTTGATAAGGGCTGCTTATACCTTTGAAAGAAACACCGATTTTCATCTAAAAAAGCCTATGCTTCCGGAGGTAGTAAAATGAACTTTGAAACCGTTGTCGGATTGGAAATACATGTGGAACTAAAGACTCAATCTAAGATGTTTTGCAGCTGCAAGACAGAATATGGTGGACACCCAAATTCTCAATGTTGCCCTATATGCATGGGTATGCCTGGCACCCTTCCTACCATAAATAAGAGAGCAGTAGAGCTGGCCATAAGGACAGGGCTAGCTTTAAATTGCACAATTTCAGAGTATAACGCTATGGACAGAAAGAATTATTTCTATCCAGACCTGCCTAAATCCTATCAGATAACCCAGCAATACCACCCTTTGTGCAGGCAAGGGTATTTAGATATTGAATTGGAAGGCAAAAAAAAGCGAATTGGAATTACCAGAATCCATCTGGAGGAAGACGCAGGGAAACTGATACACGATAGCGAGGGCTTGCAATCATGGATAGATTACAACCGGGCAGGAGTTCCGCTCATTGAAATTGTTACAGAACCCCACATAGAATCACCAGATCAGGCAGTAGCCTTCCTTGAAGAATTACGGCTAATACTGCTATATCTTGATGTATCGGATTGTAAGATGCAAGAAGGTTCTTTAAGGTGTGATGTTAATTTATCCATCAGACCAAAGGGACAAACCACATTGGGAACCAGGACTGAAATGAAAAACCTAAACTCCTTTAGGGCTGTTTATAGAGCCATAGAACATGAAGCTAAGCGGCAGCACGCAGCCATAGAGTCAGGCTTTGAAATCATTCAGGAGACCCGGCGTTGGGACGATGCAAAGGGAGAGAGCTTTCCCATGAGAGAAAAACAGGATGCACAGGATTACAGGTATTTTCAGGATCCTGACCTAATGCCCTTTGTTGTTTCTCATAGTCTGGTGGAAGAGATAATGAAGAATATGCCCGAACTGCCTGCACAAAAGAGGGACAGATTTATATCGGAATATGGCTTGCCTAAATATGATGCCAGTATTCTTACTGCATCTCAAACAATGGCCAACTTTTTTGAAACTTGCTTGGCGCTATATGATAATGATAAGAGGCCAAAGTCAGCCAAGGTTATAAGCAATTGGCTAATGGGCGAAGTTTTAAGGTTGTTGAAGGATCGCAATTTAGAGCTGGAAGCTCTAAACCTTTCACCTGTCCATTTGGTTCAACTGCTTAAGCTGGTGGATGAGGGAGTTGTAAGCGGTTCAATGGCCAAAGAAGTATTTGTTTGGATGTGTGATACGGGACATAGCCCGGAGAAGATCGTAGAGGAGAGAGGCCTTAAACAGATATCCGATATAGATCAATTAAGGGATATAATAAGGACAGTCATTAAAGAAAATCCCAAATCTATAGAGGATTACAGAGCCGGAAGGAAAAAAGCATTTGGCCATTTGGTAGGGCAAACCATGAAAAAGACAAAGGGAAAGGCCAATCCCCAATTGGTAAACCGAATTTTAGAGGAGGAGATTTCAAATCATCCATAGGAATTTTGGATAAAAGATGGTACAATGATTTTCGTATCGAATATAGTATAATTATATAAAGTTTTGTAACTGGCTGTTACTAATTGGAGGTTTATATGGTTATCGGCAAAATACCGAACGAGATATTGGGGAATCTATTAAATAAAAACATGGGAAAAAATCATCCGGATATTCTCATAGGCCCAGGTGTGGGAAGAGATTGTGGTGTTATAGACGCAGGTGAGGAGGTTTGTGTACTGTCAACGGATCCCATAACCGGTGCAGTTAATAAGGTAGGCTATCTAGCTATACATATATCCTGTAACGATATTGCCACTACAGGGGCAAAGCCCATTGGAGCTATGGTGACCATAATGGCGCCACTTAATACCGATGTAGAAGAGATAGAGGAAATAATGGAGGATATAGATAGGGCCGCACAGGAGCTGGGTGTGGGTATAATAGGAGGACATACCGAGATAACCCCTGCTGTAAATCAAGTGGTTTTATCTGTTACTGCATTGGGTAAGATTACTAAGGATAAACTAGTTCATCCTGGAAAAGCAATGGTGGGGGATGATATATTAATGACAAAGACTGCGGGGTTAGAAGGCACCGCCATTATAGCCTTGGATAGAGAGGATATAATGAAAGAGCATTTCCCACGAGAGTTTATAGAGAGATCAGCAAAGTTTATACAGGATATTAGCGTAGTAAAGGAGGGCATAATAGCAGGAGAATTAGGAGCTCATGTTATGCATGATGCTACTGAAGGGGGAGTTCTAGGCGCTCTATGGGAGATGGCTCAAGCCATGGGTAAGGGATTCGAAGTGGATGTGGATAAAATTGCTGTTGCGGATGAAACACGGAGAATCTGCAGGGTCTTTAATATCGATCCATTACGCCTTATCTCTAGTGGCTCTATGATTATTGTGACTCCCAAAGGCCAAGAATTAGTGGAAAAGCTATCAAGGGTAGGAATTTCAGCCACTACAATAGGTAAAATAGTGGATGGAAACACCCCTTGGACTATACATGATGGCAAAAAGTCTATCTTGGAGCCACCTATATCCGATGAGCTTCATAAAGC
>JAWLDD010000334.1:0-3217 GCA_041686815.1 Candidatus Atribacteria bacterium
GATCGGTATAGATAATGCTATTAAACCATACATGGCTAAACTGATCTTCTACTATTCCTGTATATCCACATTCAATTATTCCCCAATGAACACCTTCTCTGACGGCTTTGTGTAAAAACTCATTCATATTCAATGGGTTCATCTCTCCAGGATATGCATTCCAAGAATGATGTCCTACCTGATAATAATCAGTTCCTAACATAACTCCGGCAACTCCGGCCTTATCCAAAATTGATTTTATCATCCAGCCAACCGTAGTCTTGCCATGAGAGCCCGTAATCCCTACAAGGCTCATGTTTTGAGATGGGTTATTGTAGAAGTTTCTTGACACAGCTGACAAAAATCGTCGATGATGGTATGTCCTAACAAAAGTAATGGAATTATCAAGAATCTCATGATCTCTCCCAACAACAATAGCAATAGCACCATTAGCTATTGCTTGCTCTATTGCTTGTTTATAGGATAAATCACAATTATCTTCCATGTAAATGTATAGATACCCTTTTTTAACATCCTCATGGCGAAGGGCTATACCCTTAATATCTATCCTCCTCCGACCTATTATCTCAAAGACAGGGGTGCTAGCTAGCAATTCCCTAAGTATCATCTATTTCATCCTCCCAATCTATTAAGACACCTTCCATTTGAGATAGCTCAGTTAGAAGGGTTTTTCTCGTTATCGCTGGCGGTAAGTTAACCAAAAAAATAACATTTATCCATGATTCTTCACTAGGCGTTATATTTATATCCTTAATTTGTATGTTAAGCCTGCCCATCAGCTCGGTAACTTTTCCAATCTGCCCAGGAATATTTTTAAGATTAACAGAAATCTCTACGGTGTCCCTATTCTTAAATATGCTTACCTCTAATTTTTTTAGCAATATTAGCGTTATATAAACTATTACTGTAGCTGCAACAGCCCCCCAATAAAAGCCTGCCCCTATTGCTAAACCTAGACAAGCTACAACCCACAGAGTAGCAGCAGAGGTTAATCCCTTTATATTGGCACCATAATGCATTATGGTGCCCGCACCTAAGAAACCTATACCACTGATTACTTGAGCAGCTAACCTTGTAGGATCCATGTTAACCAACTCATGATAGACACTAAAAACATATTCCGAAGTTAAAAATACTAAGGCAGATCCAACACAAACTAGGGTATGAGTCCTGAATCCTGCAGGTCTATTGCCTCTCTCGCGTTCCAAGCCGATAATACCGCCTATGATCATAGCTAATGTTAGCCTTAAAACTACTTCCCATTCCATTATTACGCACCCCTAGCAAATAACCATATATAGTATACTACTTTAGTTGAACCTTTACAAGGCTATGAAAACAACATCTTTAACATCGATAATATCATAGCTTTTTAAATCAATCTCATATAAAACTAACTAATGATATTCATTATTAGTCTATTCTACAAGATTTCCTTCCTTATCAGTAATTCTCCCATCGACTATCAAAAACCCATCACCTGCACGCAGTGCGTCAACAAAATGCTGAATGTCTTTGAGTTTATACTTAAAGGCCATGCCCGATACACCAACTCCGCTCAGTCTATGCTCTATCTCATGAATATCCGTACCCGATAATCGTATCTTATCAGGATTTGCTCTTGCAAGATCCCAAGCCTTGTAATTAAAATTGTCCGGATCATCGGATGATCCATTATTTACCTCTATTCCGTCGACAAGATGAAGTTTTGGATTAGGCTTATATTTTATATACCATGCTTCCCTATAAGGGTGAGCATGGACGATTAGCCCACCATTTTGTCTTACTAATTTACTATATTCCTCAAAAGGCATATCTATGAGTTCTGGGTGATCAAGTAGAAATTTTTTATCAAGATTATATGTTAAATAATCTTCTCCATATGGCCTATTTGGATATTCCCAGCCAAAGAACACGTCAAGCCCTATTTTATCCCCCTCAGCCTTAGCAAGTTCATAGCCTCTTACAAATTTTTCTACCTGCTCTGGCCAACTTAAACCTTTCATTGTTTCAGAGTTCGGATTAATAAAGTGATCTGTTACGATTATACCACTGTATCCCGCATCATAATGCCCTCTCACCATCTCTACTGCTGTGCTGGTAGCGCAAGAACTTACTTCAGCTGTATGTAAATGTGTTTCATACTTATAGAACATAACCTTCCCTCTTTCATATATTTTAATAAAGTTTGCAGTGCTAATGAATTCCATACAAATAGCATTTGCTGACAGATTCAAGCTTTGAATCCCTATCCTTTTATAGAGCCAATCATCACTCCTTTAATAAAGTACTTTTGTACAAAGGGATATAGTGCAATAATGGGTGCACTTGACACAACAATCAATGAATATTTCAATAGATCAGCTAGATTTTGTTTAGCTGCCATAAAATCCAGACTCTTAAATTCATTATTAGCAATTTCATTTTGTATCAGGATATCACGTAAAACGAGTTGTAAAGGATAAAGATTTGGGTCATTTAAGTATATAAGGGCACTAAAATAAGAATTCCAATGGCCCACAGCATAGAATAATGTTATAACTGCGATAACCGCTTTTGACAGGGGAATGACTATGGAGAATAGATACCTAATATCTGAACACCCGTCAATTTTTGCAGATTCCAGCAACTCGTTTGGTATATTGCTCATGATAAAAGTTCTGACTACGATCATATTGTATACACTGATGGCACCGGGTATTAACATAGCCCAAACTGTATTGATGAACTTTATTTGAGTCATCAGTATATATGTTGGGATCAATCCTCCACTAAAGAACATAGTGAATACGAACAAGAACATATAAAACTTCTTCCATTGCATGTCACGTCGTGATAAAGGATAAGCAGCTATTAATGTTAAGGCAACATTTATCATTGTACCAACTGACGTGTAGAAAATGGTATTTCTAAAACTCGTCAGAATCCGTTTATGAGAGAACACTGCCTTATAGCCATCCAATCCTACATCCACTGGCCATAATACCACTTGACCTGTTGCCACAGCAGTTCCTGATGAGAATGAAGCTGAAATAACGAATATAATAGGATATAAAATTGTCAATACAAAAAGAAATACAAGGGTATAGGAAATTATATACAGCACCTTATCTTCTATGGGATCTTTTATGCTTCTTTTCTTAGGTTTAACAACTAAACTAGTTCTAATCACAACTTTTCAACCCCCTAATCAGCGGAAAATACCGCACGAATTTAG
>JAWLDD010000335.1:0-3215 GCA_041686815.1 Candidatus Atribacteria bacterium
AAACTGGGATAAACACCTGAATTGTAAGCATGAAAACTAAGATTTAATAAAACAAGCATTAAAGCTTGTACCAGGCATAATGCCAAAAGACAATTTTGCATAATGAATTGCTTTGTTGTTCTTTTGTCAGACTCATTTTTTATTCCCAATTTTTCTGGTATTAACGGTAAACGCCATCCTCGTTTGCTGATGATATACGCTAATACTGCAAGTAAAATCAAGTGTGGCAAAGTAAAAAGTATTCTTAGCAAAGGATCAGAGATGATTTGTTCAAGATTTAAATTAAAAATCCAAGCCAGAAGAGGAACGGAGATTCCCTCCGCCAATCCCAAAAACACACTTGAAAGTACCACTACAACTGCTGAAGTATGCCAGCGCAATCGGAAAAAGAGGTTTAAAAATATAGTCATGAGTACTACTTGTGATATGGTATGGATACCAAAACGTACTGGCATTGTCCGGATACTGAATGAGAATATCGAAGTCAGCAGGGAAAGGATTATTGCTACAAACGGTGACTCCTTTTTCTTCGTTAATGCCAGTACCATATAATACAAAACCAGGCTTTCAGGAACAGACACACCTAAAAAGGGGATTAACGGCATAACATCCATCTCAATACCCCCTTAAACATTATAATCTGAATACTTCATAAGTTCAGACATACGATCACGGCTTAGTAAAGCCTTATCTTCACAGTTATTAAACTTAACCTCATAATATGACGAATTGGGAAAAGAGAGTATCTTTTCAATCCGATCGGTGTTTATAATAAAAGATTTATGGGAACGAAAGAACATCTTTCCTAAATACTTCTCCAGTTCCTGTAGGGTTTGCCGGGTTTTAAATTTCCCATTAGTACAGGAAATAAGTGTGTGACGTCCAGACTTTTCTATATAAAATATCTCATTCAGCTTTATAAAGACTCGTTCATTGCCCAAGTTTATTGAAATTCTGCAAGTCTCCGTATATGGGGAAGTATGACTCTTTTTTGAAATTTCCAGCATCTTATATATGCGCCGAAAAGTAGATTTTACTCTTTCCTCATCAATTGGCTTTAATATGTAATCGAATGCATACAGTTTGAATGCATTGAGAGAGTATTCCTGATGTGCGGTTATAAATACTATTGCTAAATCCGGCTTTATTTCTCTTAGCTTTTCAGCCAACTCTATTCCTTTCATATCAGGTAACTCAATATCCAGGAAAGCTAAATCCGGGTTATGCTCTATTGTAAGCTTTATGGTATCCTTAGCATTCTCTGCTGTTCCTATAACCAGAGCCCCTTCAAGCCTACTAAGAATTGAGCATAGTAAAAGCATTACTCCATGTTCATCATCAGCCATTACAACTTTAGCCGGCAACAAACTCACCACTTCCTTTCAGGATTCCTTGGCAAACCTGCAAACACTTTTCCGACAAATCATAGTCATAATGGCTCGAAGTCGTTGCTATAAGTAATACAGGTTGTATACATAAAGGCTCACTGATGCTATAAAACACCAATGAGCCTAAAGCAGCTTAGTTCCGGCAACCCGGCCATCATAGCGGAAAACCGCTTTAGACCCGAGGCTTTGCGTCCTTGTCTTTCAACAAGTTTGCCTTTATCGATTTTTTTCAATTTATAAAATTATTATACATCATTAGCGATGTTGAAATTTGTCAAAGCTTGCTCATTTTCTTAATTTTCACTACCAGTAATAAGAATTTCACTTTCTTGTGAAGTTCAATTGACTGGTTATTTTTGTTGAATGTAATTACTATAAACTATTGACTGTAAGTACATTGCATATTAATATATATATAACTTTCAGAAAATTACATTTAGTTGAAGCAATGAATGAAACCAGATTTATGTCATATCCTATTATAAGGTAGATTTATGGCTTGATTACTATAAAAATAAAAATTAGAGATGCGATGAAGAGAAGAGTAAGTTATTGATGTCTTTTACAGAGAACTCCGATAAGCTGAGAAGGAGTAAAGAATAAGTAACCGAAGATGGTCTCAGAGCTTTCGCACCGAATCCTTTTTTAGGGTTTAGGCTGCGACGGGTGCTCCCGTTAAAGTGCCGGAGTATAATCAGGATTCATTTATCCTGCCGTACTTGCTGAGGTTGGTGCTGTGAAGCATCAATGAACCGGGGTGGTAACACGAAGTATCATGCTCTCGTCCCCAGGATTGTATCCTGGAGGTGAGAGCTTTTTTAATGTGCATTTTGTTTATATAAATATGTTAATCCAAATCAATTAGAAATGAGGTGCGTTTATGAATGTTTTAATAGGAAATGCTTGGCCTTATGCAAATGGCTCTTTGCATATCGGCCATATAGCTGCATTATTGCCAGGGGATGTTCTGGCAAGGTATTTCAGAGCAAAAGGAGATAAAGTGTTCTTTATTTCGGGCAGTGATTGTCACGGTACACCGGTCGCAATCAGAGCCAAGCAGGAAAACAAAACACCTGAGGAAATAAGTGATTACTATCACAACGAGTTTGTCGACTGTTTTAATCGCCTCGGCTTCTCTTATGACCTATATGGAAAAACATCCAGCAACGAGCATAAAAGCTTTGTTACAGACTTTCATAAGAAACTCTATGATGGTGGGTATGTTTATGAGAAAAGTACTCCACAGGCATATTGTGAGAAATGCAAGCAATTTTTACCTGATCGCTTTGTAAAAGGATTGTGTCCTCATTGTGGTGAGTTCGCAAGGGGCGACCAGTGCGAAGCGTGCGGAAGTGTACTGGAACCGGAAAATCTGCTTCAGGCAGAATGCAGCATATGCGGTGAGTCACCTGAATTCCGGTCTACCAATCATCTTTACCTAGCTGTCACCCGTATGAAGGAAGAACTGGGAAAATATATTGAGAGCCACAGTGACTGGAGAAAAAATGCTTATGAGATGTCAAAGAGGTATATTCATGAAGGGCTGCGCGACAGAAGCTTGACTAGGGATCTCGATTGGGGCATTGATGTCCCGAAGGATGGGTTTGGCGATAAGAAAATATATATCTGGGCAGAAAATGTCCTTGGATACCTTTCAGACTGCTATACGCTATGCAATCAGCAAGGATTGGATTTTAATGAATTCTGGAACAGCTCAAGGCAATATTATGTGCATGGCAAGGACAACATACCTTTCCATACGATTATTCTACCGTCATTGCTCTTAGGCCGCACTGGTGTCAATTTGAAGCTCCCCGATGATATTAT
>JAWLDD010000336.1:0-3201 GCA_041686815.1 Candidatus Atribacteria bacterium
GTTACCAGTAGCAATGGTGATATAGTTATTTTTCAAAAAAACAGCTTTACCACCGGATAATATATGTTTATGAACGACTAAATTATCCTCTTGTTTAGAAAAGTAAATTATATTGCTTTTGACCCTTTTGGCTGCTTGTATAACCATTGGATCATCAGCATTTAGGACTGCGTATCCATTAGCCTTGATGGCTTCAACCACTAAAGATTTTACATGTAGGAGATCATCAAGGGTATCAACACCATCAATTCCTAGGTGATCTTCACTCAGATTAATTAAAACCCCTACATCGCTCAAATCGTATGCCAGTCCTGATCTTATTATACCACCTCTAGCTGTTTCTAGGACAGCTATATCTATGCTTTTATCCATCAGAACAGTTTTAGCGCTTACAGGACCCGTAGTATCGCCCTTTATAAAACACTTATCGTTTATATATATCCCACCGGTAACAGCCATACCTACATTCATTCCCAATACCTTAAAAATATGTGATACCATTCTTGCCGTTGTGGTCTTCCCATTTGTGCCTGTAATCGATATTATAGGTATAGAATGTTTGGATCCTGTAGGGTACAACATGTCAACGATCAAGTCTGCAACATTCCTTGGTTTCCCTTTAGAAGGGAAGAGATGCATCCTAATTCCCGGTGCGGCATTTACCTCTATAACAGCTCCGCCACTAGCGGATATGGGTTGTGCTATATCAGAGCAAGTGATATCTATACCCGCTATATCCAATCCGATCGCTGCTGCAGCTCTCGCAGCTATATTACAATTTTCAGGATGAATTCTGTCGGTACAATCTATAGCTTCTCCACCAGTACTGATGTTTCCATTCTCTTTCAAAAAAACTCTTTTTCCTTTTGGAGGTATATCATGTACATTATAACCTTGTTTAGACAAAACTCTCAAGCTTATATCATCAATCTTGATCTTAGTAAGAGGTTTCTCATGGTCATCTCCTCTTCTAGGATCTTGATTTGCTAGTTCTACTAACTCCAAAATATTACGGATTCCATCTCCTATTATGTGGGCAGGAACCCTTCTTGAAACAGCTGCCACTCTACCGTTGATGACAAGAACTCTATAATCGTTTCCTGGTATGTACTTTTCTACTAACACATTTCGATCAAATTTAGAAGCTGCAATAAAGGCCTGAGTAACTTCGCTAGGGCAGTTGATATTCAACGACACACCCTTGCCTTGATTTCCTTTCTCGGGCTTGATTACTACTGGATATCCAATCCATTCAGCCATATCTAAAGCTTGTTGTAAGCTGCTACACACGCCTCCTTCTGGTACAGGTATTCCTAACTGATCCAGTATTTTTTTCGTTATTGTTTTATCACAAGCTATATCTACTGCAATACAGCTAGTATCCTCAACAATGGTAGCTTGTATCCTTTTTTGAAATTTGCCATAACCTAATTGGATTAAGCTACCTGAACCAATTCTGGTAATAGGAATCTGTCTTTTTATAGCTGTTTCTACTATTGCTTTTGTACTAGGTCCTAATTGATTCTGCGATGCTTTTTTCCTAACAATTTCAAGGGCACTCTTCAAATCAAATTCCTTCTTATAGCACAGCGATTTTGCCAATTGCACTGCTACCTTGCCTACTTCCAAACCACATGTTTCGTCTATATATTCATATACAATAGTATAGCAGGAAGTATCCCTTACCCTTCGTGTTTTCCCAAAATTTACTTTTTCACCCAGAACATTCAGTAATTCTATTGCTATATGTTCTATTACATGGGCCATATATGTTCCCCTAGTTAGTCTTTCAATGAAACCTCCAGGATAACCTAGGGAACATTCATGCTCATATAGACTTGGCAAAAGATCAAGCAAATTAGCATTGAAGTTTTCTATATCAATAGTCGGAATATCAACCCATTGTTTTAAATCGATAACCATCTTTATTACTTTCTTATGACTGTAGATATTTCTTCCTTCGAAGGCTTTAAGTTCTATTATATCCAAGTTATTACCTCCAAGTAATAGGTTTTCTAATTCTTATATTGTATCCATAACCTGCAGGTAACACATGCATTTTTATATTAGTAAAAGCCAAAATTTCATCGGGCTTTAGCTCTGATACATTACTGTAATCGGATTCACTACCATCTATAATGGTTACTGCATTAGATCCTATCACTTCAATTACTGAATCGTCGGTAATTACAAGTCCAGTATCTTCATCTATTCCCACTCCTAACATATGGGGATTTTGAGCTATGGCAGTTAACAACCTCCCTATTCTCCCTCTCTGAGCGAAGTGTTAACCCTAAGCCTGGGGCCATCTTTAATGTGCATTTTTTTGGTGCATCATCACTATTGCCTGAAGTAATCATGGTTTCACTCATGACCGATGCTCCTGCACTGGTTCCTGCTATTACAGCCCCTCTTTCAAAAGCATCATAGAGGGCTTGCTCAGTTCTTGTTCCTCCCATAATAGATGTTATACGTAGCTGGTCCCCCCCTGTTAAAAAAATGCATGATGCTTGACTAATTTCATTAGTCTCTCCCATACCGTTAGCATTTTGTCTTGTTTGGATATGAACAGCTTTTACTTCCAACGCACCTAATCTTCGGAAAACATCGATATATTCTCTTGCAGTTTTTTCAGGATGTTCAGTTGCAGCGGTTAAAACAATTATTTTGCCATTTCTATTATTAGCTAAATCTATTAATCTTCTGAGGATAGTACACTCTCCCTTTTTATCCTCTGCTCCTCCTATTATCATCAAAGTACCTTTCACAATCTCTTCCATACTCATTCTCCTATTAGTGCAATGCTTTTATTTTTTCATATTTTAATAAGATTTATTCCAAATATTGCATTAAAAAAGAGAGTTTCCACATATTATGAAAACTCTCTTTCCTGTTTGATTTGAAAGATCATCTGCCAACTTTGGATTTTTCAGCTCTTTGGGCATCCGATTGCTCGATGGCCTTTAATATCTTCTCTCGTCTTCTAGGCCCATCCAAATAGCTTATACCAGTTATTATAGGAAAAAGGATAATTGGTATTAATGCAAGATGAGGCATTAACTCTTCAAAGGTTACGAAGAACTTAGAGTAAGGCACCAACCAAATTCTCAGAACTACCTCAGCATAATTAAACTCAGCGTTTACAAGAGATATTGATGCTATATACAAGATTAGTGCTGGAATCGATGCTACTAAACCAAC
>JAWLDD010000337.1:0-3198 GCA_041686815.1 Candidatus Atribacteria bacterium
TTCACATATTATTCACAAATACTAGTGTATAAATCACACAATCAACCCTCGAATTATCCCATAAAATAAGATAAGGAGCCCTAAGGCATCCTTTATCTTAAATTTTTATTAAATTTATGTACATGTTGCTCCACTGAATGTTTCATATAACTATCCTATAATTAGGCACTAGATGTTTAACACTGTTGATCAAATTCTCGCCTGTGCCTAAAACGGTAAACCTAAGGGTTTCAAGTTCCTTTTTCAATTCATTCAAATCTATGGAAGTGGGTTTACCAATAAATATCTTCTCATGTCTTGTAGCCGTTAAACCCTCTTCCTTTAGGAGCAATTCCTCATACAACTTTTCACCAGGCCTTAGGCCTGTATACTTTATCTCAATATCTATTCCCGGTTCCAATCCAGACAGTCTAATCAAATCTTTAGCAAGATCGGCAATTTTAACGGGTTGTCCCATATCAAGAATGAATATTTCCCCACCTTTAGCCATAGCTCCTGCTTGGATAACCAGTTGGACTGCCTCAGGAATGGTCATGAAGTAACGATTGATTTCAGGATGAGTAACAGTAACGGGACCACCACTTTCAATCTGCTTTTTAAACAGCGGTATAACGCTGCCGTTGCTGCCCAGAACATTTCCAAATCGGACAGCCACAAATTCGGTTTTACTATGCTTGTCCATAGCTTGAATAATCATTTCAGCTATTCGCTTGGTGGCACCCATGATGTTTGTGGGGTTGACTGCCTTGTCGGTGGATATCAGTACAAACCGCTTGGCACCAAATTTATCTGCACATTCAGCAGTGTTCAAGGTGCCAAACACATTGTTTTTAACAGCTTCTGATGGATTTTTCTCCATTAATGGTACATGCTTGTGGGCAGCTGCATGGAACACAACCCCTGGTCTATATTTCTCAAATATGGATTCCATCCTGGCTCGTTCCCGAACTGAAGCTATTATAACCTCCTGGTTTAGCTCGGGATACTTTCTTTTAAGCTCTTGTTGGAGATCATATGCATTATTTTCATAGATATCCAGAATCAACAGCATTTTAGGCTCTTGCTGTGCAATCTGTCTACATAGTTCAGAGCCTATGGATCCTCCTCCACCAGTCACAAGTACTACCTCATCGTGGAGATAGCCTGCTATCTCCTCAAGATCCACTTCTACTGGATCTCTACCAAGTAAATCTTCTATTTGAACGTCTCTGATATTGTTAATAGTAACCTTACCGTCTATTAATTCATAAACTCCTGGTAGGGTTCTCAATTTACATTTTGTTTCCTTGCATATATTGAGTATATTCTTAATCTCGCTTTTCGGTGCGGATGGTATAGCTACGATGATCTCATCTATCATTAAGCTTTTCGCCAAATCCGGTATATCTTCTCTACTTCCAAGGATACGTACGCCTTTTATCCTGGATTTATGCTTGCTTAAATCATCATCAATAGCCACAACAGGCTTCATTTTCATCTCGGGATGAGCTTGTAACTCTTTAATAACCATGGCACCAGCTTCGCCTGCACCTACTATCATCACACTTCTATAGTCTTTCAAAAATATCCTGGCGAGTATGGATTTGTATCGTCTAAGAGCGCGATATAGAATCCTATTAAAACTAGTAAAACCTATAATCATAAAGCCGTATAGAGTTAAAAGACTGTATGGCAGTCTAATGCTATTATAGCTAAATGCTATAATAGTTCCAGTACAAGCAAATAGACAAGCCAGTCCTACCAAAAGCATCTCGCCTAGGCTGGCATATTTCCATAAGCTATTATACAATTGAAAAATATAAAAAAACCAATACCTAAAGCTGATGCAATTAACATCATAAGCCATAGGTTGGTCCTAAATTGGTCAGGTATCAGTCCTTCATACTGTATCAGAAAAGCTATAACTAGCGATAGATTGATACTAACCAAATCTACTACCAAAAGGCCCAGTTTTCTTCTCGTTGCATACATATCCCATACCTCCACCCATGCGTAAAATGAGTATATCCTACCATATCCGCGGTTATCATACCGTGACTTTCCCTGTGTATTTTTGACGTCTTCTAGACCTCAACGCGCCGAAACAGTGATGAAGCCTATTAGAGTTTGTAAATAAATTGCGAAAAATTGATATAAAATGTAAATTAATATCAAATCAATGATAACACACTATACATTGAAAATCAATGTATTATATCTTCCAAGAAAGTGCATTACCCAGTTTATGGTATGTGGCTATTTTTGTGAAATCTTTAGACTAGTATCAATATACTATGTTAAAATAGTACCAATATCCTATGGAAAATTTTTGTGATTAAATGTATAATAATATCGTAATTTGGCAATACCATAAATTAATGGTATAGCAATTATCTGCAATTATAAGTCTCACTATGTTGACTAAAAGGAGTTACATACAAATGACAGTAGTTAACGGGCTGAAAAAGATATTCAAGAAAAAGGATCGTTTTGCTCCTCCTAATGAGTTTAAACTTACTCCTAAAGAGAAGGAGAGCATGATAGTACTATTCAGCGTGTTAGGTTGCGTCACTATTCTATCAATTGTTTTGCTCATCACCTACAGATAGATATCGGGTTAACAGATTACCCCAAACAAAGGGCCCCTCAGAACATTTTACAATGTTCTGAGAGGCTCTTTGTTGTATTTTTTCTCTACTTATACAGTATTAATTGATTCTAATCAGTCTTGAGGTGAGTCAGCATCTGCGTCTGTGCTCTCATCCTCTTCATCGTCGCCACTCTCTATTTTAGGCATAGAAACTACGGCTAATACCTCATCTAAAGAAGTGATGGGCGTTATTCGAGAGTCAAGTTGGATATCCGCCATGGTTACAGTGTCTCCTGCCTCTTTTCCGGTGACATCAACGGTAACTGAATCAGGGATAATGTTGGCAGATCCGGATACTTCGATCTCAAATAGATAGACTTCCAATAAGAGTTGTCGACTCTCCACCTCTTCCCTACCTTCGAAAACGACAGGTATGGTCGTCCTTATAACCTCATCCGCAGCTATAGCCTGTAAGTCCACATGAAGTATATTTCCCTTTACGGATTCTCTTTGAACGTCTTTTATTAATACGTTCTTTTTTTCTTCGCCTAACATTATTGTCATTCTAGGGTTCATTCCCTGATTCTTTAGCGCCTTGTTAAGCTCTGTTTCGTTGAACTTGATGGCCA
>JAWLDD010000338.1:0-3194 GCA_041686815.1 Candidatus Atribacteria bacterium
TTCCTCCTCGGTTTGGTATTTGTTTGCAACTATATTTTAACCGAGGTAGAGCCTTGGCTCAACTTATTTTTCTTTTTACACCATTATACGGACTTAATCTAAGGAGCCTTTTTTCTATGCCCAAATATATATACTAGTATAATGGTAAATCTTTGAGATTAACATCGCAGTGAGGCGGTTTTTCCATAATTTATGCTTTTTTGCAAGAAAAATTGGGATATAGGATTTGTTTTTTAATGAAATGATATATAATAGACTTACATATATAACCTAATGCATGTCAATAACAATAAAAATGTAAGGTGGCTGGACCTGATGAATAGAAGAAAGATATTTTTTCCCGTGGTTATTCTTCTTTGTGCACTATACTTAATTGGATCATATATATTTGCTACCATAAAGAATGAAACAAACTCCATCCATGATGGAAATTCAACAAGTAACATTGATAAAGAAGATAAAACGATAAATGATGGGAACAAGCAGGATATTCGACAAGATGAAAAAGAGTATTCTGAGATAGATATTGTAATCCAAGAGAATGCTGTACCAAAAAAGGAATACATAAATCCATATGGTATGACGGTTAAGGAAAGATACCTTTTGCCTGAAGGATTTGAAAGAGTTGAGGTGGAAGGAGGCAGTTTTGCTGAATTTCTCAGACTCCAAAAGTTGAAACCATACGGTGAGAAGGCTTTATATTATGATGGCAGAGAAAAACCTTCCAAAGGAAAGTACGATGGTGTGTTGGACGTGGATATAGGTAATAGGGATCTACACCAGTGTGCTGATGCCATAATGCTGTTGAGAGCAGAATACCTATACTCGAAAGGGGCCTTTGCAGACATAGCTTTTAATTTTGTGTCGGGTTTTCGAGCTCAGTACAGCAAATGGATGGAAGGTTACAGAATCAAGGTAGATGGTAATGATGTGAAATATTATAAGGCAACAGATCCTTCAAACACCTATGGTGATTTTAGAAAATACATGGATATGGTTATGGCTTACGCAAGTACCTTGTCCTTAGAAAAAGAATTAAAGCCTGTTGATACTAAGGACATTCGAATTGGTGATGTATTCATTATCGGCGGTAGTCCAGGTCATGCTGTTATAGTAATGGATATGGCCATTAGCCAGGATAATAAAAAGATATTTCTACTAGCTCAATCCTATATGCCAGCACAACAGACTCAGATACTGATAAATCCCATGGATGAGAACCTTAGCCCATGGTATTCTCTTGAAGGCAAGGAGAGACTCGTTACCCCTGAATGGACATTTGAGTTAAACCAGCTAAGAAGATTTGATTCTTAGTCCAGAGACATCACAAGGCTTTGGTAGCTATGGGGTAAGAGGTATTATGGGAATGAAAAGATAGTGTATAATAGGTATATAAGAATATAAAGGGAGATTTCGTATATGAAGGTTGTAGAACACAATAAACTGGTGAGAGATAAGATCCCAAAGATGATTGAAGAGTCAGGCAAACAGGCAGTAGTTATTAAAGAACAAGGAGAAAAGCTGCTTACTTTTTTGAATAGCAAGCTTCAAGAGGAATTAGACGAATATAAAAGAAGCGGAGATATAGAAGAACTGGCAGATCTGGTAGAAGTAATATATGCAATTCTCCATCACCAAGGCATTCCTTTAGCTGAGTTTGATAAAATGAGAGAAGAGAAAAATCTTAAAAGAGGCGCATTTAAAGAAGGTTATGTATTAGAGAAAGTTATTGAGTAATAGAATAATTAGTACAGATGCTAATAAGGAGATTAAAATGGTAAGACAGGTAATTCCCACGGGAAAAGTAAATAGGGGCTCAGAGGAATTATTTATTGAGCTGTTTTGTGATGTTTTTGGACCAGATAAAAGCCAATACATATTCGTCCAATATCCCTTTACTGATATCTATGGAAATCATAGATTCATCGATTTTGCACTAGAAAGTCAAGATGAAAGAATAGCCATCGAAGTTGATGGAGAGACCTATCATAATCCAAATCAAATATCCAGAAACAAATACTACGATGATTTGTTGAAACAGAACAGTCTTGTATATAAGGGATGGAAGATATACAGATGGGTTTATTCTCAGTTAAAGGATCAGCCGGAAAAGGTAAAGGATGAAATGCTTACCTTTTTTGGTGAGCTTCCTATGTTCAAAATGATTGAAGATTACCTACCCAGCCAAAAGGGAAAGGTGATAGAGCTTAAAGATCATCAACAGGAAGCTATGGATAGCCTCCGAAGAATGCGAGAAGAAGGACGAAGTATTGCACTTCTATACCATGCCACTGGCACAGGAAAGACAGTCACAGCAGTTTCAGACGCCAAAGCTATGGGACTAAGAACCCTATTTATTGGCCATACCAAGGAATTGATAGAGCAAGCCAAAGGAACTTTCAACGATTTATGGAAGGAAAAAAAGACAGGATTATACATAGCTGAGCAAAAGAATAAAGATGCTTATATAGTATGCGGGAGCGTCCAAAGCATATCTAAAAATCTAGAGGATTTTAAACCAGACGACTTTGGTTATGTTATCATCGATGAAGCCCATCATGGGACAGCTAATACATACAGAAATATACTATCCTACTTTAAGCCTCAGTTTACATTGGGTCTAACCGCTACTCCCGATAGAACTGATGGGGAAGATCTACTGGAGATATTTCAGAATATTGCCCACAAGCTAGACCTGAAGACAGCAGTGGAAATAGGAGAGCTTGTTCCGGTTCGATGTATAAGGGTCAAAACCAATATAGATATTTCCGATGTAAGAATAAACGGAATAAAGTACAATAGTCAGGATTTAGAATCAAAACTATTTATACCTGAACGGAACGAGGTAATAGTTGATACATATTTGGAGTTCGTTAGGAATAAAAAGACTGTAATATTCTGCGCATCGGTTAAACATGCCAACGAAATAGCCCGTTTATTGAGGGAAAGAGATATAAATGCCCAAGCAGTATCTGGTAGCATGAACAACGCCAAGAGGAAGAAAATCCTCAACGAATATGAGAATGGGGATATCAATGTGTTGTGTGCTTGTGATTTGTTAAATGAGGGATGGGACAGCCCAAATACACAGGTTTTATTTATGGCGAGACCTACTATGTCCAAGACCCTGTACACACAACAATTAGGTAGAGGTATGAGACAGGCCGAAGGCAAGGAATATTTAATGGTGTTTG
>JAWLDD010000339.1:0-3192 GCA_041686815.1 Candidatus Atribacteria bacterium
GCTATTACCTGCCTGCACTGTTTATCTTGCTTTCTACTAAAAACAATCTATATAAAAAGACAAGAAACTATATCACTGAAGATGGAATAGACTTTGCGATGATGATGGAGAAACAGGATTTTGGCAAAGTTTGTAAGACTTGCAGCAATTTGTTTAAAGGTTCAATGGAAGTAACACCGTAGGAGCTTATCAACACGCTGGACTGTAAAAATTATGACTTAGCAATGCAAGCGATACGGTTCAGACGATACGGCTGTCATATCGAAAATCTTCTTGATAGGACAATGGACAATAAAGCTAAGAAGAAAAAGCATCTGGAGATAGAGCTATGAATTTGTAATTATATTAGCTTCTTCTTATTGACAATATAGGTTTAATGCGTTAGACTGAATATGGGTTTAATGAATTAAACTTAAGGAGCAATTTACTTATGGAGAGAATAAAGATATTTGATGCAGAATACAGATTTATGAATATCATCTGGGAGCATTCACCTGTGTCAAGCACAGAACTGGTCAGACTTGCGAGTGAAGAGCTTGGTTGGAAAAAGTCAACAACCTACACTGTTATTCGAAGGTTATGTGAACGTAAGGCCATAAAAAATGAAAATACAATGGTTAGTGCTTTGATAAAACGTGAACAGGTTATGCGTGCAGAAACAGAAGAGCATATAGAGAAGGTCTATGAGGGATCTCTAAAACTTTTTTTCACCACATTTTTAAAGAAGGAAAAACTAAGCAAGGATGAAATTGAAGAGTTGAAGAAAATAGTAGAGCAGTATGAGAAGGAGGAATATGAATGCTAGAAAATATATTCACAACAGTTCTTAATATGAGTATTACAGCTTCAATAGCTGCTGTTTTAATTACTTTTTTCAGGTGGATATTTGGCAGAAGATTGCCTAGAATTTTTAGTTATACCCTGTGGGCAATAGTGTTTTTAAGACTATTTATTCCATTTTCCATACCGTCAATGTTCAGTGTATTTAACTTAATACCTACGCCTCAAACAAGCATGGCTCAAAGTCAGCACTACTATGAAACAAAGGGAATTATACTGTATAGCATGAATGATGGGAATACTTCTGTGGAGATAACAGCTGCTGATGCGTTGAGTAACAATATAAATAGTTCTTTGCCTTTACCGGTTCCTGAAGCATCGGCTGAACCGTTGCAGGTGCTTACATTTGCATTATCATGGATATGGTTGGTAGGGATGGCAGGTTTGCTTTTGTTCAGCTTGTTTGCATATTTTCATACACGGAATAAGCTCAAAACAGCTGTTCTGTACAAGTGTGGCTCTTTGATTTCCCAGTGCAGTCAAAAGATAAAATTAAAGAGAAAAATTAAAATTTTCACTTCGGATTGGGTACAAACACCTATTGTGTGTGGGTTGATTCAACCACGCATTATCCTGCCGGTAGTTTTTGAACGAGACTTAAGTGAATCAGAAATAGCGCTTATTATTACCCATGAACTAGTACATATCAAAAGATTCGATTATCTTATAAAGCCGTTGTCGGTGTTGGCATTATGTATACATTGGTTTAATCCGATCATTTGGATGAGCTTTATATTATCCCAGAAAGATATGGAGATGTCATGTGACGAGAAGGTCATATCCGTATTTGGACATGATATAAGAAGTGAATATGCAACATCGCTTATCAGACTTGCGGTAAAGCAAAATAGAATACTTAACTGCGGATTATTGGCTTTTGGTGAAAGCAATATTAAAAGCAGGATAAAAGGAATAATGAATTTTAAAAAGCCCGGGTTTTGGCTGGGCGCGGTAGCTATTGCCTTTATAATTGCTTTAGGTACGATGCTGCTGACCAACGGTCAATTTGATGATCCGATGAAACGAAATGGAAAGAATGTTAAAAGCTTTCTCACTGTACCTGCCAAACAGCCGACGGGTATACCGACAGAGCCGAAAAATGAATTTGATGATAAAAATAATAATACCTATCCAGCCTTTAATGGATGGACCCCTATTTATACAAAAATCATAAAGAACAACAGTGCAAAGGAGTTTTCTGATGAAGTCTTTATAAACTCTATTGAAGGGTGGAAAGCAACTTACAGTCCTGGCGCAACGCATCAGCAAGAAATGATTCTTTATAAAACAACGGATGGTGGAGAAAATTGGTCAGAAATTGCAAATTCAAATGATTCTTTACCACTTGAAACCAAAACAGGCATAACTTTTTTAAACAGTGAAATTGGATGGATATCAACAGTAACACCGCAGGAAGGGTATATAGGGCTATATAAAACCATAGATGGTGGGGCAATATGGGAATATCAAAATTTAAATATACCACATGACTATAGAGGGTGCTTGTTTAAGACGCTTCCACCTGTATTCTTTTCTCAGGAGGATGGAGTATTACTAACTATACAAAGCGATTTAGAAGAACAGCTTGTATTCGTAACTCATGATGGTGGTAATAAATGGGTTGCCACTGATGAAAATACTAATAATGAGAATATTAAGTGGAGTTTTAGTATAGTAGGTAACGGTTCTTTATGGGAAATTATTTATAAAAATACAACCTGGAAATCTAATAATGGGTATACATGGAGCCAGTCTGAATGAGTCTTTGTCTTTCTTAATTTGTTATAAAATTGCTATTATAAATGAAAACTGGAGCTTTAAAGCTCCAGTTTTCATTTATAACTTATAACTTATAACTAACTTAACAGATAGTTTATTAATATTACGCCGGTAAGGAAGAAGCAATATTTGCATCACCAGTAACACTGGGGTCATGCGCACCAGTTTCCGCATAATATTGCCATATTGTAGGCGTTGCGCCGTTTATCGAATAACATCCATCCATTGAACTTGGTGGATTATCAAATGTAGAGCCACTTGGCCAATTTGCACCCCAAACAACACTGGCATAAGCTGGTGAATTTGATGTGCCCATTATATCTTGCCATGCTCCTCTTGATGTATAAACTCCAGCTATTTTTCCTCCGGCTCTAATTCCATCAATAAAGCCTACAAATACCCCCCAGTTTATATCGGTACCAGTGGTGAACCATCCACCAAAACCCAATTCAACATCAGCGAAAATCGTTGATGTATTTAGGGGCTGCTGAATAGGCTTGAAAGCATTGAAAATACATACATTCCGTAACATTAATATGATATAATAGGTGCAAAGGAATAATGTATTGAGTA
>JAWLDD010000340.1:0-3187 GCA_041686815.1 Candidatus Atribacteria bacterium
ATGGATCTAAATGAGGTTATGGTGGAAGGTCCTGGTGGAATTAAGTTTATATCCGGTGGTTCTGGACTAAAGGAACTCATTAATTTAGATTCCAACAACCTGGATATCTTTTTGCATAGAATAAGTGCGCTGAACCAATCTGCCGATATAATCTTAATCGACACTGGAGCAGGAGCAACAGATAATGTTATCAGGATGATTCTGGCTGCTCATGAATCTATATTAATAGCTACACCTGAACCAACTGCAATTACCGATGCCTATGCATTGACTAAAATAATATCTTCAACCGGACAGGATGTAGCATTAAGATTGGTGGTTAATAAGGTAGGCGATTCAGAGGAGGGCGAAGACGTAGCAAATAAGTTTACAAAAGCAGCAGAGCGATTTCTGGGTCTAAACATCAAAAAGCTTGGATTTATATATGACGATCCTAATGTTGTCAAATCTGTAAAGGAACAAGTACCTTATATCATCAAATATCCCAAAAGTAAAGCATCACGTAAGATAGAAGAACTTGCTAGTGCTTTACTAGATGAGAATAGTGTTCCAGAAGTCAACACTAATGGAATGACTTCCTTTATCAAGAGATTTTTAGGCTTAGTTAGCTTTAAAAACAGAAATGGGTATGAGCCGTCAAATACTGATGAAGTTGGGTGAAAAATGGATCTTAGAAATTTAATCGAAATCGGAGAAAAAGTTGAAATCATAGTCTATAGGGATTATTTTAAGCCTCAAAAAGGATTTAGTATGATTCAGGACATAACAATCAAGAATGAATTGATAGTAACCTTGCCAATGTTTGAAGGACGTCCTATATTGGTAAACATCAAGGATAGGGTTAGAGTTCTTTTTTACAAGGAAAAGGGATGCTATTATTTTGAAGGCGAGATAGTCGATAGGTTTCAAACAGAAAATCTGATTATGATTAGCATTAAACGAACTTCTTCTGTTAAAAGGATACAAAGGCGAGGTTATTATAGGCTTAAGATAACTCTTCCGGTAAGATTCCATATTTTACTGGAGGAAGAAACTAAATCACCAGCTTTGGAAGGTTATTGTGCCGATATAAGTGGCAGTGGAATGAGATTGATTACCGATCAAAAACTTGATATTAATACCATTTTGGAATTCCAGATTAACTTAGAGGATAAAAATGGTCTGTTGCTAAAAGGGAAAGTAGTAAGGTCGGTTTTATCAGAGAGTTTAGATGGTAAGTATGATACTGGAATTGCCTTTTGTGATATTACCGATAAAAATCGTGATATTCTAATAAAATACATATTTATGAAGCAGAGAGAGTTTAGAAAGAAGGGTTATATATAAAATCTAGGAGGTGTTGTGGGATATGGATAACGATAGATATATGGAACTTTTCGCTGAAGAGAGCAAAGAACATATACAGGTATTAAATGATAATTTGCTTGAACTTGAATCGAATAAAGGAAACATCGAATCCATTAATGAGATATTTCGTGCTGCTCACACCTTGAAAGGAATGGCTGGATCTTTAGGTTTTAATGTGATAGCGGAAATAACTCACAGCATGGAAAATGTACTTGATGAAGTGCGCAACCAAAGAAAAGAGATTACTGTAGATCTAATTGATATATTATTGGAATGCACCGATACATTGGAAATTATGGTAGAAAATGTGATAGATATGGGGCAGGAAGGTACAATTGACGTTAGAGATTTATTGGATAAACTAAGCTCTTCTGCTACCAATTCACAAGAACATGGAGTTGACCGTTCCCATAATGCAGCCACGAAACTGGATCAATACCAAACCAGTATTATCAATGTTGGTATTCAGCAGGGGTTAACCCCTTATTGGATTACCATTGTCTTGCAACCAACCTGTTTATTAAAGGCTGCGAGAGCTTATATTGTATTTCAAAAACTAGAAGATCTTGGAGAAATCATTAAGTCAGTACCTCAAGTTCAGGATATTGAAGAAGAAAAATTCGAAGATACCTTTAAAGTCCTGATTATTACCCAACATAGTCAAGATGATATAAAATCAGATCTAGAATCTATTTCAGAACTTCGTTCGGTAGACATCCAAAAGTTGGACATCAAGTCTATCAATAATAAGAACATAGACGCTGATAATCATTCCCCTATCCAAGGCAAGGAACAAAACAATAGGTTATCCAATAACCAACATAGAGCATCATCAACCAACACCAATAGACAGATAAGAGGTATCAGGGTTGATACCGAGCGGCTAGACTATCTGATGAACTTGGTTAGTGAACTTATTACAATAAAGAATACTATGGAAGGCATTGTGGGATATGATGATAAGCCCGGTATGGTAGAATCCATGGAATATCTGACTAGAATAACCAACGAACTACATGATGCGGTAATGAATGTAAGAATGGTTCCTATTGATATGGTCTTCAATCGTTTTCCAAGGATAGTCAGAGACTTGGCTAAAAATACTCAGAAAAAGGTAAATTTAAATGTCATAGGATCGGATACTGAAATTGATCGTACCATCGTTGATGAGATAGGAGATCCTCTCATCCATCTACTTAGAAATGCAATTGATCATGGCATAGAGCTACCCTATGATAGGATTCAAATGGGGAAGGATTCTACAGGGACAGTGGACTTAATTGCATACCATGATGGAAATAATGTGGTGATTGAGATTAGAGACGACGGACGTGGAATTGATTTCAAAAACATTATCAATACTGCTGTCAACAAAGGCTTAATATCTGAAGATAAAGTTGAGTCCCTAATGGAAAAAGAAATATTGGATCTCATGTTTCAACCTGGGTTTAGTACAGCCCAATCTGTGTCAGATATTTCTGGGC
The DNA here is from genome assembly GCA_041686815.1 of Candidatus Atribacteria bacterium. Lineage (GTDB taxonomy): Bacteria > Bacillota > Clostridia > Caldicoprobacterales > UBA3941 > JAWLDD01. Next base: position 2,832 of record JAWLDD010000340.1, read on the forward strand.
GAGGAGTTGGAATGGATGTAGTTAAGACAAAGATAGAATCCTTGGGCGGTGTCATTGATGTAGAAACTAAGGTTGGAATGGGTAGCAGATTCATTATCCGTCTGCCTCTCACCCTATCCATCATACAAGCTCTATTGGTTGAAGTATCAGATGAGATATTTGCTATTCCTTTAAATTCCATACAAGAAATTATAGATATTCCTCTAGGTGAGGTTAATTACCTGAGAGGTCAAGAGGTAATACCTTATCGTGGATCATTAATACCTTTAATTCTATTGGATGAAGAGCTGAATATTGGCAAAGAAGAACACCAAAAGGATATCATGACCGTCGTAGTAATCAAAAAGGGAGAAAAG
>JAWLDD010000341.1:0-3186 GCA_041686815.1 Candidatus Atribacteria bacterium
TAAACGCTTATATTTTTCAAGGTACAAAATTTTATTTCTAAAAACTGCAAAATATTTTACCGCCGAGGTAATTTACACACTATTTTGGACTTGACTTTGATTTCATTCAACATAGTATAAAGTGTGGTGGATTTGCCACTACCTGTTGGTCCCGTTACTAAAACAATACCATGGGACAGCTTTAAGAACTGATTGAATTGGGCGAGATTGTGGTCAGAAAATCCAAGTGCATCTTTAGGAAAAAGAAAATAATCGCGGTCAAGGAGCCGTAAAACGCATTTCTCACCATATATAGTTGGTATTGTAGATATTCTAATATCAATATTTCGACCTAAAGTTTCTATCTCGCTTCGTCCATCTTGAGGGAGCCTCTTATCTGCTATATTCATATTGCCTAGAATTTTAATTCTAGTTATTATTGGACTATGAGCTTCCAATGGTAAGGAGGTAATAGTGTGTAGTAACCCATCTATTCTAAACCGAATTCGTAAAGAAGATTCCATAGGTTCAATATGTATATCACTAGCTTTTTTAGATACAGCCTGTTCTATCAGTAAATCTACCAGTCTAACTATAGGAGCAGACATAACGGAACTATCAGAAGACATGATCCAGCTGCTTTGTGATTCCGATATTCTCAGCTCTTTATTAAAATCTTCTAATGCTCTTTCAATTGGTTCATTTCCATACAACCGATTAATATGATGGCTAATGATATCCTTAGAAGATTTAGTGGGAATAATCTCTAAGCCTGTAATCCTCCTAACATGTTCCACTGCAACGAAATTATCTGGATCTTCTATAGCTATAAAAAGTCTTTGATTTTCCCGCTTATAGGGAAACAACTGGTATTGTACTGCCAGAGATGATGGAATAAGAGACGCTATATCCTCAGTTACAAAATATCCTGCATCCTCGATGGATTGGGAATTAAATCTTTCAGGGGTCACAAAATAATTACTTTTCATATTTTGAGGTTTGATATTGTCCACCTCCAAGACTGGTTAAATAGCATATAGGTTAATAACTTATATAATATACCATTATATGCCAAGGTATGACAATAATCAATATTTGAACTGCTACATTTTTGTTAAAAAATAAAATATTTAAAATATTGTTGACGTTTTATTGGGCTAATACATCTAACAGTTCATGGATAACCTGTTTAACTATAGAATTATCTACTTTTTCTCCCGTCCAAATCTCAATTGCTTCGATGCCTTGACCTACCAGCATACCAATACCGTCTACTGTCATACAACCACTATTTTTAGCTCGTTTTAGGAGTAAGGTTGTAGGTGGATTATATACAATATCGCATACTATAGTATCGGGTTGAAAAACGTAATTCCTTAATGGATTTTCTGTAACATTTGGCCACATCCCAAGGGGAGTGGTATTGATAATAATATCAACCTTTATGGGAGCTCTTTCCACAAAATATGATATATTTCCATCAGCGTATTTATTAATATCTTTTACAAGAATCTGTCCTCTATCTTTACTACGGTTTAAAATGAGGATTTCTCTAGGATTTTCTTTAACTAGGGATATGCCTATAGCTCTTGCCGCTCCTCCTGCCCCCAAGATAAGGATGCTACGGTCTTTGCATTCAATGTTATGCATCCTTAAAGAACTAAGAAATCCCAATCCGTCGGTATTATATCCTATCAATTTACCGTTTTCTATCTTAACGGTATTAACCGCTCCAATAGCTAACGCAGTTGGATCAAGCTCATCCAACAGACCCATTATTTTTTCCTTGTAAGGTATCGTTACGTTAAACCCCACAAAGCCTAGAGCTCTTAGGCCATTAATTGCCTCTTTTAGATCACATTTAGCAACATCAAAGGCTAAATATACGATATCCAATCCAAGCTTTCTATAAATGCTATTATGGAGCGCAGGAGATAGACTGTGTCCTATTGGATGTCCAATTACAGCCGCATGATTTGTCTTGGATGTTATAATCAACTTTGTTGCCTCCTCTTAACAAGGATATTTTCTAAAAAGCGATTAATTTTTGTACCCCAAAATTCCTTAGCTGATATAGGTTCGACTAAAATAGTATAAATCCCTATAAGATTTCCACCCAAAATATCCGTAAAGATTTGATCTCCTATTATTACTGTGTTATCTGGTTTGCCTTTTATATATTTTAAAGCCCTTCTGAAGGAATAGGTAAGAGGTTTGCCTCCCATAGGTATAGCTGAGATTTTAAGATCAATGGCTATTTTTTTTATCCTTGAAGGATGGTTGTTTGAGAATAGGGAAACGGAAAAGCCAATGCTGTGACATTCTTCTATCCAAAGCTTTAATCTATCACTTATCTCGTCTGAATTCCAAGGTGTTATGGTATTGTCCACATCAATTAATATGTTTCTATATCCAAACCTATGGAGCTTAGATATATCTATATCGTAAATGCTATTATAGCTTTCATCGGGTATTAATGCTTTAATCATTTTGTCTCCTTCTAAAAAAACAAGAACTCTTGGCTTAATAGGTTCTCTCGAAATAGTTTATTGTTATGGATATATTAACTGAATATAGAAGAGCTGTCAACCAATGTGACAGCTGTCTTGATTGAACTCCTTGCTGAGTTTCATAATTGCCTTTTTTTCAATTCTAGATACATAAGACCTTGAAATCCCGAGTATCTGAGCAATTTCCCTTTGAGTCTTATTTTTCCCGTTTGTTAATCCATAGCGCATTTCAAGCACCATTTTTTCACGTTGTTTTAATATAGATTGCATTTTATTGTAAAGTTTGCGTATCTGCAATTTTAGCTCTACCTCATTTAGTACACTATCGGTGTCAGTTCCCAATACATCAAGAAGTGAAATCTCGTTTCCTTCTTTATCGATACCTATTGGATCTTGTAGCGAGACTTCTCCTCTCAATTTTTTATCGGAACGAATTGTCATCAATATTTCATTTTCAATACAACGTGCAGCATAGGTGGCTAGTCTGGTCTTTTTTTCAGGATTATAAGTTGATATAGCCTTAATAAGCCCTATTGTACCTATGGATATGAGATCATCTACCTCTTTACCAGTATTAGCATACTTTTTCACTATATGTGCTACTAGACGCAAATTATGCTCTATAAGGATATTTTTTGATTCTTCAGATCCTTGGACAAGGCGCTTAATATGATAAGCTTCTTCTTCTGGGCTTAAG
>JAWLDD010000342.1:0-3176 GCA_041686815.1 Candidatus Atribacteria bacterium
GTGCATGACAATTTTTATGAGCTAGTAGGGTATTCTCTAATAGCTACAAGAATTATAAATCTAATAAATCGACGTATGAATATAGCTTTAGAAATTCAGGATTTCTTTAAATTTCTTAATATTAGCGACTTGGCAAAATGCTTGGAAGAGAAGTATTTAAGTGGAAAAGAAATTGTAAGTATCTACGCTAACATACCTAGGGTAGAGGATAAAGAACATTATCTACTTTCATCAGCTCAGAAAAGAATATTTGTATTAAGTCAACTGGAAAAAGATGCGCTTCATTACAATGAACCGGCAGTTATGAAGATTAATGGGAAATTAGACAAAGAAAAATTCGAATATGCTATTTCAAAGCTTATAGAAAGACATGAGGCATTAAGAACCTCCTTTCAAATGATAGGCGGTGAGCCAGTTCAAAAGGTGGAAAAGGATTTAGAGCTTGACATTAACTATATTAATGGTGATAACAAGGACTTGGAGAGCTTAATTCATAGCTTTATAAAGCCCTTTGATTTATCGAAAGCGCCCTTAATGAGGGTAAGTTTAGTGACCTTGCTGGAAGATGAGTATTTTCTCATCTTTGATATGCATCACATTATTTGTGATGGTACTTCAATGCACATATTGCTTCAGGACTTTATTAGCTTATATGAGGGAAGAGAGCTACAGGAGCTAAGAATACAATATAAAGATTTTGCCCTTTGGCAAGAAGGTATTTTAAGTGGAGAATTAATAAAAAAGCAAGAGGATTATTGGATGAACATGTTCCATGACGAAATACCACACATGGATCTAGCCACAGATTTCCCTAGGCCAGTAGAACAAAGCTTTGAAGGAGATAATGTAAAACTTGTTATTGATGTACCTTTGTCTAAAAAAATAAATAAGTTGGCATCAGAAAATGGAGCTACATTGTATATGACTCTACTAGCAGCATTTAATATTCTTTTATCAAAATACACAAACAACGAAGATATAGTAATCGGTTCACCGATCGAGGGTAGGCATAATGCAGACTTGGGTAATATTATGGGGATTTTTATAAATACACTTGCAATGCGAAATAAACCTAAAAGTAATAAGACCTTTAAGGAATTTTTGACTGAAGTTAAGGAAAATGCGCTCAAGGCCTATGAAAACCAAGACTTTCAGTTTGAAAAGCTTATTGAAAAACTTGCTATAGATAGGGATTTAAGTAGAAATCCAATGTTTGATGTTATGTTTGCTCTTCACTACTATTCAAAAGACAGAAGTATAAAGGTAGGGGATTTGGAGTTTTGTCCAGTTGAATTTGAAAATAAGGTATCAAAATTTGATCTGAGCCTGATAGCAGTAGAAAATGAAGGACAGATATATCTTGAATTTCAATATTGTACAAGCCTTTTTAAATGTAAAACAATAGAAAATATGGCAGTACATTTTGAGACTCTTTTGAGAGAAATCGCAAAGGATGCCACTAAAAGGATTAAGGATTTGGAAATTATTTCTGAAAGTGAAAAGAAGAAGCTGTTGATTGAATTCAATACTACAGAAAAAAATATCTTAATGATAAAACTATCTGTCAGATGTTTGAAGAGCAGGCCGCAAAAAAACCTCAAAATATTGCTCTAATTTCAGAGCAGAATAAGTGTACTTATATGGAATTGAACAATAGGGCAAATCAACTTGCGAGAGTCCTTAGGGATAAAGGAGTTGGACCTGGAACAATTGTAGGTATTATGGCTGAAAGATCAATAGAGATGATGTTTGGTATCTTTGGAATAATGAAGGCAGGTGCTGCATATTTACCTATAGACCCACATTACCCTGAACAAAGAAAGAAGTATATCTTTGAAGATAGTGGAATCAATATTCTGCTGACACAAAAGAGATTCATGGAAAATGTAGAGTATAATATGGAAATTTTAGATTTAGAGGATAAAAACTTATACACGGGTGATATAGAAAATCCTAAATATATGAGTAAGATGGAAGATGCAGTCTATGTGATTTATACATCGGGTTCAACTGGAAATCCAAAGGGTGTAATTATAGAACATGAGGCCTTAGCAAATAGAATAAACTGGATGCAAAAAGAATATATGTTAATGGAGACCGATGTTATATTGCAGAAGACACCAATAACATTTGATGTGTCTGTGTGGGAACTTTTATGGTGGTCAACTCAAGGAGCCACCTTAGCAATGCTTGCCCCGGGGGGAGAAAAAGAACCCCAGAAGATAATTGACGCAGTCTATAGCAACAAAGTAACTATTATGCATTTTGTGCCTTCAATGCTGAATACCTTTTTTGAATACATTGAGACCTTTAGTGAAGAAGTGGACAAGCTAAAGAGCTTAGCTCAAATATTTACAAGCGGGGAAGAACTTAAAATAAAACAGTTAAAGGCCTTTAATAATGTACTAGCTAATAGATATAACACTAGGTTAATCAATCTATATGGTCCCACAGAGGCGACCATAGATGTCTCATATTTTAATTGCTTAAAAGAACATAACTCACATACTATTCCTATAGGAAAGCCGATTGACAATATCAAGCTATATATCCTGGATAAAGACAACAATCCAAAGCCTATTGGTGCTCCAGGAGAGTTATGTATTGCAGGAGTTGGATTGGCCCGTGGTTATTTGAACAGACCAAAACTGACTGATGAGAAGTTTGTGGACAATCCATTTACCAAAGGGGAGAGAATGTATAGAACCGGTGATATGGCAAAATGGAATAATGAAGGAAATATTGAGTTCTTGGGAAGACTCGATTATCAAATCAAAATTAGGGGTAACAGGATTGAAATTGGAGAAGTGGAAAGTCAGCTTTTAGAGTATGAATATATAAAAGATACAGTAGTGGTTGCTTTAGATAATGAAAATGACAATAAGTACTTATGTGCATATTTCGTTGCAACAACTGAGGTTAGACTTAGTGAAATTAGGGAATACCTAGCCCAAAGACTTCCTGATTACATGATACCATCATATTTTGTACGGCTTGAAAAAATACCTCTAACTCCAAATGGCAAAGTGAATCGTTCCCAGTTACCTAAACCTAATAAAAACACTAATACCCAAGAAAACTTTGTTGAAGCAAAGAATACAAAAGAACAGGCATTAGTGAATGTATGGCAAGAGGTTTTAGGGATAGAAAAAATAAGTGTAAATGATAATTTCTTT
>JAWLDD010000343.1:0-3152 GCA_041686815.1 Candidatus Atribacteria bacterium
CAACGATTACTACTGCAGATGGCCTTAATCCACCTTTTCTGCACTTGATATTAAAGAATTTTTCAGCTCCCAAATCAGCACCAAACCCTGCTTCGGTTACCACATAATCAGCCAGCTTAAGGGCCATTCTTGTGGCCATTATGCTATTGCAACCATGAGCAATATTTGCAAAAGGTCCGCCATGAACGAAGGCAGGAGTATGTTCAAGGGTTTGAACCAAGTTGGGCTTGAGAGCATCCTTCAAAAGGGCTGCCATAGCTCCTTCAGCTTTCAATTGCCCAGCTGTTATAGGCTTGTCGTCCCTTGTATATCCTATTACAATACTTTTAAGTTTTTCCTTTAAATCATCGATGTCTTTAGATAGACATAAAATAGCCATAATTTCGGAAGCAACGGTAATATCATAGCCGTCCTCCCTTGGTACTCCGTTTACCCTTCCATTAAGCCCGTTTACAATAGACCTAAGTTGTCTATCATTCATATCTACGCATCTTTTCCAGGTAATCTTTCTGGTGTCAATGTTTAATTCATTGCCTTGATATATGTGATTGTCAATCATTGCTGCAAGAAGATTGTTTGCAGCGCCAATTGCATGCATATCTCCTGTAAAATGCAGATTGATGTCCTCCATGGGTACTACCTGAGCATATCCTCCCCCAGCAGCACCTCCCTTAATGCCAAACACTGGCCCTAATGAAGGCTCACGAAGTGCTATTACGACCTTCTTTCCGATTTTGCTAAGGGCATCTCCCAAACCAACCGAAGTAGTGGTCTTTCCTTCACCTGCAGGAGTAGGAGTAATTGCAGTAACCAGGATAAGCTTCCCATCCTCTTTCTCTTCCATTTCATTCAGAATGTTGTAATCTACCTTGCCCTTATACTTTCCGTACAACTCCAGATAATCATCCTTGATGCCAAGGGTTGCAGCGATTTCCTGTACAGGCTTCATTTCAACACTTTGTGCAATTTCTATGTCACTTTTGTATTCCATCTTTTATCCTCCCACAATATTTTATTATTTTCAGGTAAGGTCACCTAATTTTCCTTCTCTATAAGCAGTTAAATAATTCAAGCAGAAATCGTCTTTTCCCTGTAAAAGCTCAGCAGCATATACAAATGACATGAGTTTTTCATCCATCGGATCTAGAATGGCGCTGTCCAATCCTGCTGCTATTGCCATAATCAAAAATGCTTGATTGACTAGCTTTCTGGCTGGAATGCCAAAGGATATGTTGCTCAAGCCACAGGTGGTATGAACGCCGGGGAATTCCGCCATAACCTTTCTAATAGTGTCTAGAGCCACCACTCCGTAATGGGATCCTGTCCCTATGGGACGTACCAGGGGATCTATATATATATCATCCAACTTTACGCCTTCTTTTATCATGGACTCAATAAGCCCTTCGGCTATTTTCAGTCTGTCATCAGCCGTTTCAGGCATACCTGAATCATCCATGCACAAGGCTATAATAGAAGTGTCATACTCTATTACATATGGGAAAATAGCATTGTATCTTTCCTTCTCTGCCGTAACGGAGTTTATAAGGGGTTTACCGTTCCTATTAGCTTTGAGTGCCCGCTCCAATGCTTCTGAATTAGGAGTGTCAATACACAAAGGTACTTCTACTACTTCTTGTACTGTGTTTACCAGCCATTCAAGTAGTTCAGGCTCCTCAAATGAGAATGTACCACAATTTACGTCAATATAATGTGCACCTGCTTCCACCTGTTTTTTTGCCAAATTTTGAATGGATGCTACATCCTTTGCTTCAACAGCAGCTCTGATATCCTTACGGCTGGTATTTATTTTCTCACCAATAATTATCAAAATATCTTCCTCCTTTAGGAAATGATCACACTACTGGCATTCATCAAATCATTATCTTTTTATTCTACATCAATATCAGATATCCTCTTTATTCTCCCTGATTTTATATAAGCAAAGATTTTTATGGCTTATTTTTATTAGAATCTAAAAAAACTATTGACAAATCCCTCAAAACTGTATATATTGTATATGCACAGTATGAACAGTGTGGAGGTCTTAATGAGAATTATTATTTCAAACTCTGCGAGTGAGCCTATTTATCAGCAGATAGTTTCCCAATTTAAGGAGCTAATACTCACAGGTCAGCTTACATCCGGTGACCCCCTTCCCTCTATACGTAGCCTTGCTAAAGAGCTTCAAATTAGTGTAATCACAACTAAAAGGGCTTATGAAGAACTTGAAAAGGAAGGATTTATTGAAACGGTACCCGGAAAAGGGTCATTCGTTGCCGCTCATAATAGAGAAAAGCTACGGGAAAGAAGTTTAGCTATTGTGGAAGAGAAGCTGACAGAAGCAATTTCAGCTGCCAAATCCTTGGGGCTTTCTTGGGATGAATTAATAAAGCTATTGCACCTGTTATATGAGGAGGAGTAAGTATGGATAATATTTTAGAAGTAAAACAGTTGCGAAAGAATTTTAAAACCTTTGCTCTAAAGGATATAAGTTTTACTCTCCCTAAGGGCTATATTATGGGGTTTATAGGACCTAACGGTGCTGGAAAAAGCACCACCATCAAGCTTATTATGAATTTATTGAAAAAGGATGGAGGCCAAATCAATGTATTTGGTAAAGACCATATTAAATATGAGAAGGAGATAAAAAATCATATTGGCTTCGTATACGACCAAAATCACTTCTATGAAGAGCTGACCCTTCGTGAAATGAAAAATGTGATTGCACCCTTTTACAACTCATGGGATGACAAAATGTTTGATAAATATATGAGAATTTTTGAACTTCCCATAAACAAAAAAATAAAGGATCTGTCAAAAGGGATGAAGATGAAGTTTTCTCTGGCTATTGCCCTGTCCCATGATGCGAAACTGCTTATTATGGATGAGCCAACCTCTGGATTGGATCCCATCGTCCGAAGTGAGCTATTGGATATATTATACGATGTCATACAGGATGAAGAAAAGAGCATCTTCTTCTCTACCCATATAACTTCAGATCTAGATAAAGTAGCGGATTACATTACCTTTATCCATGATGGTGAAATAATCCTGTCTTCAACCAAAGATGATATTCTAGATAATTACTGCATAGTTAAAGGTGGTAAAGAGCTACTAGACACCCATACCCAAGAAATATTTATAGGTATGCG
>JAWLDD010000344.1:0-522 GCA_041686815.1 Candidatus Atribacteria bacterium
TAAGCATAGGAAAGGCTAGAGATGAGGGCGAATTTATTTCCATAGAGGACCTAAGGGAGCGGACCAAGATAACCAAAACCGCTATAGAAATACTCAAAAAACATGGAGCTTTGGATGGGATTCCTGAAACAAGTCAGCTTTCCTTATTTTAAGCTTGCATTGCTGGATATTTAATGCTATAATAATAGATGGATTGAATAGAGGATTTGAAGACGGAGTGGGGAATAAACCCACTCTTTCGTATTATTATACTATTATAAGAAGAATTTAGATACGTGTCTCATACTCTATTATGGAATGAATAACAGTTATTGCGTAAAACTAATTATGAGTACATAACTAACTTAAATAAAACAACTATATAGTTAATAGCGTTAATGGAGGTAAGAGAGTGGCTAAAAAGAATATCGAGGAAGTTGCCCAACAAGTTGCATTACCAATACTGGATGAATTAGGCTACGAATTGGTGGATGTAGAATACAAAAAGGAAGGAGCTCATTGGTATCTAAGGTTATACATAGA
>JAWLDD010000344.1:532-3141 GCA_041686815.1 Candidatus Atribacteria bacterium
AACCCGGTGGCATTACAATCGATGATTGTCAAGAAGCTAGCGATAGGATCAATGTTGCTTTAGATAAAGCTGTAACGGTAACTTATGATTTTCTGGAGATTTCTTCTCCTGGATTGGATAGACCTTTAAAGAAGGATAAGGATTTTATTAGATATAAAGGACGTAAAGTCGACCTAAAGTTGTATAAGCCTATCAATGGGTCCAAGAATTTCACTGGTGAGCTAATAGGACTTGTTGATAATAATATCCATGTGAAGGTTAACGAAAAGATCATGGAATTTAAGAGAGAGGAAGTAGCCATTATTAGACTGGCTATAGATTTTTAATTAACGATGTTGATCAAACAACATAGAATTTTGATTATTGCTCTTTGAGGAGGAGTTTGTAAGATGAATGGGGAGTTTCTTGGCGCTTTAGATCAGATCGCCAGCGAAAAAGGAATTGATAAAGAAACATTGATCAATGCCATCGAAGCAGCGTTACAATCTGCATATAAGAAAAATTTCGGTACCAGTCAAAATGTTAAAGTCAACGTTGACAGGTATACAGGAGTAGTTAAGGTTTATGCCTTGAAAACCGTTGTTGAGGAAGTGCAAGACGAAGCTCAGGAGATTCTGCTGGAAGATGCAAGAAGGAAAGATCCAAAATACAATATAGGTGATGTGGTGGAGATAGAAGTCACACCTAGGAATTTCGGGAGAATTGCAGCTCAAAATGCTAAACAAGTAGTGGTACAGCGAATTCGCGAAGCAGAAAGGGTTCTTATATATGAAAAATTCATTGAAAAGGAAAAGGAAATTATTAACTGTATCGTTCAACGAGTAGAACGAAAAAATGTATTTGTTGATCTGGATCAAGCAGAGGGTATGATGCCACCCAATGAACAGATTCAAAGTGAAAATTATAAAGTGAATGATCGTTTAGTGGTATATATTACTGAGGTCAAAATGACCAATAAAGGCCCTCAGATTACAGTATCAAGGTCTCATCAGGATCTAGTTAAAAGGCTCTTTGAAAGAGAAGTTCCAGAGATCATTCGTGGAGAGGTAATTATCAAAAATATTGCTCGTGAAGCTGGTTCCAGAACTAAAATAGCGGTCCATGCTCATAATCCAACCATTGATCCTGTAGGCGCATGCGTTGGACAACATGGCATAAGGGTGCAACATGTTGTGGATGAACTCAATGGTGAAAAAATTGATATCATAAAATGGAGCGATGATCCAAAGGAGTTTATAGGTAGTGCCTTAAGTCCTGCTAAGATTATAAATGTTCAAATTAACGAAGTGGAAAAATCAGCAAGAGTGATAGTTCCCGATAATCAACTATCCCTTGCCATTGGTAAAGAAGGTCAAAATGCTAGGTTGGCAGCGAAATTGACCGGATGGAAGATAGACATCAAGAGCATATCTCAAATGGATGCCATGAATTCCGCTGAAGAGGATAATGTGGATTAGGAGGGTCTGATTTGAAGAGGAAGAAGGTACCTATTAGGATGTGCATTGGATGCAGGGAGATGAAACCAAAGAAGGAACTAATTAGAATAGTCAAAAGTCCAGAAGGTGAAATCAGTATCGATTTGCGGGGCAAAAAGCCTGGACGTGGAGCTTATATCTGTAGAGATTCGGTTTGCTTGGATAAAGCACTTAAGAATAGAATGCTGGAGCGGGCATTTGGCCAAAAAATTCAGCAGGAAATACACGAGAGCTTATTTAGCCAGTTGAATGAAGGTGAGGAGAATTAATAAGAGGGTATATCAATTGATTGGACTATCAAAAAGGGCTGGAAAACTGGAATCCGGCTCATACTCGGTAGAAAAATCAATAAAATCGGGTAAAGCCCAGTTGGTTATTATTAGTGAAGAGGCTTCATCCAATACCGTAAAGAAGTTCTTAGATATGTGCAAGTATAGAAAAATAGACGCTATTATCTTTGGCAGTAAGGAAGCTTTAGGAGAATGTATAGGAAAACCGCATCGTACCGTTTTGGTCATAACCGATATAGCCTTTAAAGGTATGATAATGGATGCATTGCCATCATCCATAACAAAAATGGGGGTGATTGAATAATGTCGAAAATAAACGTATATGCAACAGCTAAAAAAATAACGCAGGGTGTAAAAGAATTGTTAGGAACTGTAGAAGAAATCGAGGATAACATAAATGGATATATGAATACTATCCAAGCTATTCGAGATAGACTGAACAAAGAGGCCAAAGAAAGAGAATTAGAAGAGAAGAGAAAAGCTCAGCGGCAACAGGAAGAACTTAGAAGAAGACAAGAAGAGCAAAGACGGAAAGAAGCAGAAAAGGCTAGAGAAGAACAAAGGCGAATAGAAGCTGAAAAAGCTAAAGAAGAAATGATGCGAAAAGAGGCTGAGAAGGCCAAGCAGGAAGAGCTGAAACTTAATGAAGTCGAAAGGACCAAACAAGATATGACGGTCTCTGACATCGAAAAGACGAGGAAAGAGCGTAGCAGAAAGCTTAAAGAACAGGAAAAATCCAATACCAGCAAAGAGTATAAGGATGTCCCCAAAAGAAAACGAAAAGGGAAAATGGACTATTGGGAAGAAGAGGAAGAACTGCGTCATAAGATCAAAAAATCTAAAT
>JAWLDD010000345.1:0-3119 GCA_041686815.1 Candidatus Atribacteria bacterium
AAAACCCATCCCCTATTACTAAGCAATCGGTTATAACCGTCTCCATAGCCTACAGGAAGGGTAGCAACTCTTCTATGATTTCTTGCCACATAAGATCTCCCATAGCTTACACTACAGCCTGGCTCTACTTCCTTTATATGCACTACTTTAGTATGCCAACTTAATATGGGTTCTAAGCCTGTCCGACTCTTTACACCTGCTTCAGATGAATAGCCATATATTCCTATACCTGACCTAACCATATTGAAATGAGATTCGGGAAAATTGAAGATAGCATCTGTATTTGCGGCATGAATCCATTTAGGATAAATTTTAGCATTATTTACAGCAGAGACAATTTCTTTAAAGTGATCCAATTGAATTAGAGAGTAATTGTTATCGCACTCATCAGCACAAGCAAAATGTGTGAATATACCCTCTAACCTCAGATTATTCATATTAGCCACAAGCTGACACAATTGCAAAATATCATCCCTATCTCTAACACCAATTCTGCCCATTCCGCTATCAATCTTAACGTGAACTTTAACGCATTTATTTTTTGCCTTAGCTCTTTGGTTTAAAAGCTTGGCCATATCACTAGAAAAAAGACAAACTGATAGATTATAGTCCACGATTGCGTCGATCTGATGGACATCAATTCCCCCAAGAACCAAGATTTCGCAGTCTATTCCTTCATGCCTTAATGTTATCCCTTCCTCGGGGATAGCAATACCCAGGGCAACTGCTCCTGCGTTTAACGCATGTTTTGATATTTCTACTATACCGTGCCCATAAGCGTTAGCTTTTACTATTGCCATTATAGCTGTATTAGAATTAAGCTGTTTTTTTATAATTTTTATATTTCTTTCTAATTTACTAAGATTTATTATAGCTCTAGTTGACCGCATTACAATCACCTCTTAAAGCAATTATACTGCCCCAGGTCATATAATTCTAGAACCACATACTCCCATTTTAATATAATGGTGGTACATAACCTGCATTTCTTACAATTCGAAAACCTCTTTAGAGGGCAGTATATTGATTCCTTCATCCATCAAAACTTTAATACTGTTTTCTGTATCGTCAACTCTAAAAAGTATCAATGCACTTTGAGAAGGTCTTCTGACAAAGGAATATAGATATTCTATGCCAATATGATTTCTATTGAGTATGTCAAGAACATGATGCAATCCACCGGGAGAGTCGGGCACCTCCACCGCCAGTACCTCAGCAGTATTTACCGTAAACCCAGAAGCCTTTATTACTTGTATCGCCAGTTCCGGCTTATTGACAATCATCCGTATTATGCCAAAATTAGTAGTATCAGCTATGGAAATAGCACTTATATCAATATTATTTTCCTTTAGTATGCTGGTTACCTGGGCCAACCGTCCTTTTTTATTTTCAAGGAATACAGATATTTGCTTTATGGTCATCTTATCCTCCTTTCATTTTCTTCTGTCAAGAACTCGTTTAGCTTTACCTTCACTTCTCTCTATCGATTTAGGCTCTACCAATTTGACCTTGGCTGTCAACCCTAGAGTACTATGAATCTCGTAAGCGATTCTTAGTTTAAGCTCCTCTAACTTTCGCACTTCATCTGAGAACAGCTTTTCAGATACTTCTACCCATACCTCTAGACTATCTAGGTTATCTACTTTGTCTATCACTAGAAGATAATGAGGCTGAGTTTCGCCAATGTCTGCAAGAATGCTTTCAATTTGGGAAGGAAAGACGTTAACCCCTCGGATTATTAACATATCGTCCGTTCTCCCGAGAACCTTTTGCATTCTTACATGGGTTCGACCACATGCACAGGGTTCATAGTTGAGAGAGGTGATATCCCTAGTGCGATATCTAATGACTGGAATACCTTCCTTGGTAATAGTAGTAAAAACCAATTCACCTTCACATCCTTCTGGAAGCACTTCACCGGTTTCAGTATCTATTATCTCAGGAATAAAATGATCTTCCCAAATATGAAGTCCTGATTTACAGAGACATTCACTTGCCACACCGGGGCCAATTATCTCGCTTAATCCGTAGATATCTATGGCTGTAATGCAAAGTTTTTCTTCGATTTCTTGACGTAAACCTTCTGTCCATGGCTCAGCTCCTAAAATGCCGTATTTAAGCTTGATGTCTTTCCTATCTATGCTCATCTCTGCCATGGTCTCTGCTATATATAATGCATATGAAGGTGTGCAAGCTAAAACTGTGGTACCAAAGTCTTTCATCAACATAATTTGCCTTTTAGTATTACCTCCGGAAATAGGGATAACAGAAGCCCCTAAGCGTTCTGCTCCATAGTGAACTCCTAGACCTCCGGTAAATAATCCATAGCCATAAGCAACCTGAATTACGGAATCTTTGGTTGCACCCCCACAGGTTAGTGTTCTAGCCATCAGGTCTGACCATGTAGTAATATCCTTGCGTGTATATCCTACTACAGTTGGCTTGCCAGTGGTTCCAGAAGAAGCATGAATTCTCACAATCTCGCTTAAAGGTACAGCAAAAAATCCGTAAGGATAATTATCTCTCAAATCATCTTTAGTTGTAAAAGGCAATTTGCTAAGGTCATCCAATCCTTTAATATCCTCAGGTACAAGGCCTTGCTGATGCATTAGATTCCGATAATAGGGAACATTATAGTAAACTCGCTCAACTGCTTTTACTAGTCGCTGGCTTTGAAGTTCTTCAAGGGTCTCACGCCCCATACACTCGTAGGATTTATTCCAATATATCATATCCCTTTCACCCTTCCTCATACCCTGGTACTATATCCTTTATTAAAGGCTTCAAGATTTACCTGTATGGTATTGGGCGGTACTGTACAGCTTAAAGCTTCCTCCCAATACTGTAACTCTATATCCATATATTGAGCCAAAACTCCCAATAATACGGAATTGGATACTCGAATATTATTTAACTCTTTGGCTATTTCCATTGCATTTATTATAAATACATTGGAAACAGAGTTAACAAGCCGATTCAAAATATCGTCCGGGTATTTGGCAGCTCCTGTAATTACAGGCATAGGGTTAATTGACTGATCATTGACTATAAGCATACCATCTTTCTTCAAGTAATGCTTCCATCTGAGTGCCTCCATCTTTTCAAAAGCTAGTAAAATA
>JAWLDD010000346.1:0-3116 GCA_041686815.1 Candidatus Atribacteria bacterium
CCAGACTATTACTTCTATTTGGGTCTTAGCTATAGAAAACTTGATGATCCGATTAAATCAGTTGAAGCCTTTGAAAAATGCATTTCAATAGGTGATGTGAGCGAGGGGATATCTGTAAGAGGAACCGGGAGTTTTCTCGCAAGAATTCAAATTGCGCAGATACTCAGTGAGCTCGGTATGCTGTCCGATGCCATAAACCAGTATATGGAGGCCGTGTTTGATCCAAACAATCTTTCAAAGCAGGGTCTGGATGATTTTATTGAGTTGTTGAAAAAAAATGAATTGACAGAAATATTAGATGAACTGCTGATACTAACTTCAAAAAGGTCTTGAGATAAAAGTCAGGTTTTTATGCTGAAGGGGTAAATTTTGAAAGGTGTTATTTTGGCCGGTGGTTTTTGATCAAGCATAATATATATAAAAATTAGGATATAAAGTGAGGATGAGCTTGCACAATGTATGACAACTATTTTCAGCTTTCACCTAAAATAGAGCAATTTGTTTCGAGAGAGAATCCTAAAACTATACTTGAGATAAGTGGCTCAAAAAAAAGGTATGGAGCAATACTGAAGGATATCTTACAAAGTAAAAATGAAAGTCATAGATTAGACAGAATAAATTTAAATAATGATATAGATTTACCTGCAGAAATCTATAATAATGTATACAATAATGAGATATTTGAAAATATAGAAAACTTAATTAGCTATGATGTTATATTTATAGCTGACTTATTTGAAAACATAACTGCTCCAGATGCATGCAATATTATTAGGCTATTGCTTTCCAAAACTAATAAGACAATTATTGCAATGACACCGCTATACCCCTATGATATATCAAAAAAGGATGGAACTGAATCTAAAATAAGAGAATATCATCCAGTAACATTTTCGCAATTTGATTTCAGTTATTTTCTAGATAATACGGCAGAAGGTCAGTGGCAGTTTTATTCATTTTTCCCTAGAAAGGATTATCCGCTTATAGATATTGATAGACTTAGAATAACAAGTGAACATAACAGAAGTAAAAAGCTTAAAATTGCATATGTGATGCCCCATAAGAATCTAACAGGGGGTATGAAAACACTTTTAGAGCATATGAGGCAGTTGACGAGACGTGGACATAAAGTGTTCGCCTATTTGAAATCATCTGATAATAGAGCTTCTGTATTACCTCAATGGAGTGACTTGGATCAAGAAAAAGATATTGCCGGACAGGTAATTGTTCCACCAGATATGAACTTTTCTGATTACATGGATGGCATTGACATAATAGTAGTAGGTTGGATGGCACAACTTTCTGAATTCAGAGACTCTAAAATACCGGTTGTTCTTTGGGAACAGGGATATGAAGCGCTTTATGGCGATTATGGCAAACTTCTTGGAAGCGAAGATCAAACGCTTGATGCATTAAGAAATTTGTATCGAATTCCTGCTTGCATATTAGCAGTTTCAGAGATTGTGGTACATATTCTTGAAAGCAAATATGGAAGGAAAGTAAATATCTTACCTAATGGCATAGACACGAATTTCTATTATCCAGATAAGGAAAAAAATGACGAAGATACAATACTTTTAGTTGGCAATCCCTATTTAAAATTTAAAGGCTTTGATTATGCACTTAAAGCACTTCAAAAAGCATATGATTATGGGGCACGATTTAAAGTAAATTGGGTTTGCCAAAATCAGCCCAATAATATAGCTACTAGTTTTCCCATTAAATATTTTGTGATGCCACCTCAAGAAGAATTAGCCCGGTTATTTAGAGGTGCCAGTATATTACTTTCCACATCACTCTATGAGTCATTTCCATTACCACCCTTTGAGGCTATGGCTTCCGGAGTAGCTGTTATATCTACTGATAATGGAGGAATTAGGACATATGCTTCAGAAGGGGTAAATATACTGCTAGCAGATCAAGGAGATATAGATTCCTTAGCAGGTGCAATTGTTTACCTTTTAAACAATGTTGAAGCTAGAAAAGCTTTAGCTGAGGAGGGACGCAAAACCGCTCTGAATTATAGTTTTGATAAAATTATTCTGAAGCTGGAAGATTGCTTATACAGTATAGTAGACTGGTATAAAAACAAAACGGAGGAATCAACTAATGATTAATAGTTGGAAGGAACTGGCTAATTGCATCGAAGGAAAAGGTACTCTTATGGCGTCGCTTCAATTTCATCCTATAGATCATATTAGATTAAGGCCGAATGTGATATTTGATATAGTAGACAATAGAACAGTATTGCATTTAGGTTGTACAGATCATATTGAAATAATAGATAATAAACTAAGATCAGGGCTTTATCTCCATAAACAGTTAACACGAGTTACATCTAAATGCTTAGGTATAGATATAAATAAAGAAGCAGTTGAGCATTTGAAAAAGAATGGCATTAACAATGTAATATTAAGAGACATTACTCAACCGAATATTATTGAGATTAAGGATGAAAAATGGGATTTCCTTCTAATGGCGGAAGTGTTAGAACATATTGATAATCCGGTTGAATTCCTTAAAGTAATAATGAAAAATTATGGATCAAATATTGAATCATTGATAATTACTGTACCTAATGCATTTGGCCTTATTCATATGGGGAATGTTTTAAATACAGGTACAGAAGTTATCAATTCAGATCATAAATACTGGTTTACTCCTTATACTTTATGGAAAGTCATATACGAAGCTGGCTTGGTTCTTGATGATATGATAATGTGCCTTTATGAAAATTCAATTAATGTTCTTTTGAAAAATACTGATATGCTTCTAAATAAACCCATACTCCTTGATACTATTGTTGCTATTTGTCACAGTAATCATTAATTCAAGACTATTTTATTTTGTTAGCTGAAATACTTTGCTCACTCAAAAAAACCTCAACTTTCCCCATAAAATTCCGATATATAGAATGAAACATTTACACGGAGGGATAGTGTATGAAAGTTGAAAGCATGGATGCTTCAATCAACCAGGTTCAGAAAGTTCAGGATAGGCCTGTTAGCAATACAAATACGGTGAAGTCTGCGCCTCAAAAAGAGGCAGCGGTAGATAATAAAAAGATATCCCAGTTGACAGAATATGAACGGAAAGAGCTTCCCATTTCTGAAAAG
>JAWLDD010000347.1:0-3095 GCA_041686815.1 Candidatus Atribacteria bacterium
GGATCAAATTTATTCTGATATGGTTTGTTTTAAGGTATGAAAGTTAAATAGTGCTTTCTTGCACTGTTGACTATGATACTAATTATACAAAGGAGGATAATTTCTTTATAAAGGCTCCTAAAATATCTACTGGAGGAGGAGATAATTTTAATGCTGGTTTGTGTCTAGGTCAGCTATTGGGAATGGATATAGTGTCCTCATTGGTAGTCGCGAATGCAGTGGCAGCATTCTATGTAAAAAATGGTTATAGCCCTAATAGGGGGGAGTTGGTTGACTTTTTAACCGTTCAAACAGCATTTTAGACAAACCTTTATATATCATAGTTGTTCTCGCATCATATAAAGAAGCCTAAAATTGCAGGGTGTATTGTGCTCTTCTTTTCACTACAGTAAATTGACGCTATCGCTAAAGACTGATTGGTTGCAAAATGCTTTTTATTATTATATTATTGATTTAGTATAAGCATCCTATGTTTTATAACAGCCTTTCACTACAATAATATATTAGAAAGAGAAGTGTTTTTATGCAACCACCTTCTATAGGCAAAAACATTCTATACTATCGGAAGAAAAGGAATATGACCATAGACGAGTTGTCTAAAAAATCCGGCGTATCCAAATCCATGCTGTCTCAGGTGGAGCAGGAGAAGACCAACCCTACGGTGGTTACGGTTTGGAAGATAGCTCGTTCATTAGATGTTAGCATAAATCAGCTATTGCAGACAGAGGGAGAGCCCAATATAGAGGTTATACGCAAGGGAGACATGCCCATCATCTATTCTGAGGATGGGAAATGTACCTTCAGGATATGCTCTTCCATAAACATGGTCGAGAATTTGGAACTGTATCATATGATATGTGAGCCAGGTGGTGTGAACATTTCCGAGCCACACTATCTTGGAACCCAAGAATTTTTAACGGTGCTATCTGGCAAGATAAAGGTGACGGTAGAAGGCTCTTCAAAGGTTTTAAATGAAGGGGACTCTACCAGGTATAATGCCGATGTAAAGCACAGCATTGAAAACATCTCAGATGGCGAATCTCAGGTTTATCTAGTTGTTTGGTTTACAAGCCAGTAAATAAATAGAGATTTGCCTTTTTCCATTTAACTGTTGACACTCCCTTACCCAGGTTATATAATTAATTCAATAAATAGAATATAAATATAATATATGAAACAACCCTGTGCTGCATATATATAAATATGGGTTATTTTCAATATCGGGTAAGGGAGAGATAAATCTATGGGAAGCAAGGCATTAAGCACATTTCTAAAGAACAATCTCACGGATCTAAAAGAAAAAGGTCTATATAATGAAATCCAAGTGTTAGAGGGCAGCAATGGACCTACTATTCGTATAGAAGGTAGAGAGCTGATAAACCTTTCATCCAATAACTACTTAGGCTTAGCTACCAATAAACGCATGATGGATGCTGCAAAAGAAGCCATAGACAAATATGGCGTAGGTGCAGGAGCTGTACGTACCATTAACGGCACCTTGGCTGTTCATGAGGAATTGGAGGAAATTTTGGCTAAGTTTAAACATGCCGAAGCAGCCATTGCACTGCAATCAGGCTTTAATTGCAATGCAGGGGCTATATCTGCCATCATGGACAAGAATGATGCTATACTATCCGATCGCTTAAACCACGCTTCCATTATAGATGGATGCCGATTAGCAGGCTCCAAGATAATAGTGTATGAACACTCCGATATGGAGGATCTGTACAACAAGGCCAAAGAAGCTAGACAATCCGGTAAATATAATAAGATAATGGTCATTACCGATGGAGTATTTTCCATGGATGGGGATATTGCAAAGCTTCCCGAGATAGTGGAAATAGCCGAAGAATTTGACCTTATTACCTACGTGGATGATGCCCATGGCGAAGGTGTGCTGGGCAATGGAGCAGGTATAGTCAGACATTTTGGCCTGGAGGGTAAAGTGGACCTTGAGATGGGCACACTATCCAAGGCATTAGGCGTAGTAGGCGGATATATCGCAGGCAGCAAAGACCTTGTAGATTGGTTAAGGGTAAGGGCAAGACCCTTCCTATTTTCCACCTCGCTCACGCCGGGAGCAGCTGCTGCAGTCATTGAAGCTGTAAAGATTCTCATGGAAAGCACAGAGCTTGTTGAAAAGCTCTGGGAAAACGGCAACTACCTAAAGGCTGGTTTGAAGAACTTGGGCTACAACATAGGCAATAGCCAGACCCCTATTACACCTTGTATTATAGGGGATGAAAAGAAGGCCCAAGAGTTTAGCAGAGAATTGGTTAAGGAAGGGGTATATGTAAAGTCCATAGTGTATCCTACCGTTCCACTAGGCACTGCCAGAGTAAGGAACATGCCTACCTCTGATCATACTAAGGAAATGCTGGATCGTGCCATCGCCTGCTTTGAAAAGGTGGGCAAGAGGCTGAACATCATATAGAGGTAGGTGAGAAATGGCTATGAATAGGATTTTGGTTACAGGAGCTTTAGGACAAATAGGTTCTGAGCTGATAATTAAGCTTCAAAAGCTCTATGGCGCAGATAATATCATCGCTACGGATGTTAGAAAGATAAAGGATGGTTTGTCCAATAACGGTATCTTTGAGGTGTTAGACGTCACCGATGACAGATGCTTTTATGAGGTAGCAAAAAAATATAAGGTGGATACCATCATCCACCTGGCTGCTCTTTTATCATCGGTAGGGGAGCAGCATCCCCAAAAAGCTTGGCACATAAACATGGGCGGATTGTATAATGCTCTGGAAGTCAGCAGAGAGCTTGAGTGTGCTCTCTTTGTTCCCAGTTCAATAGCAGCTTTCGGCCCATCATCACCTAAGGAC
Source organism: Candidatus Atribacteria bacterium (assembly GCA_041686815.1). Classification (GTDB taxonomy): domain Bacteria; phylum Bacillota; class Clostridia; order Caldicoprobacterales; family UBA3941; genus JAWLDD01. The sequence goes on from JAWLDD010000347.1 coordinate 2,835, forward strand.
AATACACCACAGGATACCATTCAAAGGCCAGACACCATATATGGGGTGACCAAGGTTTCCGGCGAGCTGTTGTGCGATTATTATAATAAAAGATTTGGTGTAGATACAAGAGGAGTGCGTTTTCCCGGACTTATATCCTATAAAACTCTACCCGGAGGAGGCACTACCGATTATGCTGTTGAAATTTATTACGAAGCGCTCAGGGCAAAGGAGTATACCTGTTATATAGAAGAAAACACCAAAATGGATATGATGTATATG
>JAWLDD010000348.1:0-3084 GCA_041686815.1 Candidatus Atribacteria bacterium
TAGAATTATACTTAAGCATATCTTGCCGGATATAAGAATTCTTAATGTATTCAAGTATAAGTGGTTTTCATACTTTTATTTTGGGCATAGGACATGTAGGTATTTATTGTGGATATCACACCTAATAGTATTCATTGCTAACACACTACTTATGAATGAAGCTTTATTATATGGTGTTTCTTTTATAGGACAAGTCCTATTTTATTTATTAGCACTACTTAAGCTGATAACTAAAATTAATAATAAATATTTAAATCTGATATATTATTATACGATTACAATTATAGCTCAATGGGTTGGTGTTATTAATATTTTAACAGGCAAAGCAAAACCATTCTGGGAAAAAGCAGAGAGTACTAGATAATACTGGAGGAAGTACTATGAGGATTACAATCGCTGGAACAGGATATGTAGGTTTGTCCAATGCTGTTCTTCTGGCTCAGCATAATGAAGTCATAGCACTGGATATATTGCAGGATAAAGTGGACATGATAAACAAACGAAAATCTCCTATTATTGATGCTGAGATTGAGGAGTACCTTGCTACCAAAGACTTAAACCTTACGGCTACTAATGACAATTATGTAGCATTTAAGGATGCTGAATATGTCATAATCTCAACACCAACAAATTATGATCCTGATAAGAATTATTTTAATACAAGAACAGTTGAGGCTGTTATTGCCAATGTTTTATCTATAAACCCGGATGCGATAATGGTAATCAAATCGACTGTTCCTGTGGGATATACTGAATCGGTAAGGAAGAAATTTGAGACAAACAATATAATGTTCTCACCTGAATTTTTAAGAGAAGGAAAAGCACTTTATGATAATCTCTATCCTTCAAGAATTGTGGTTGGAGAGCAGTCTGAACGGGCAAAGGTGTTTGCAAATTTATTGGCACAAGGTGCTATTAAGAAGGATATTCCTATACTTTACACAGGTTCTACAGAAGCAGAAGCTATAAAATTATTCGCAAATACATACCTTGCCTTAAGGGTAGCCTATTTTAATGAATTGGATTCCTATGCTGAGATAAGGGGCCTGAATACCAAGCAGATTATTGAGGGTGTTGGACTTGATCCAAGAATAGGCAATCATTATAACAATCCCTCATTTGGGTATGGTGGATACTGCTTACCTAAAGACACAAAACAGCTTCTTGCTAATTATGCTGATGTACCTCAGAATGTTATGTCTGCCATTGTAGACGCAAACAGAACAAGAAAAGATCATATTGCAGATATGATAATAAAAAGAAATCCCCAAATTGTAGGTGTTTACAGACTTACTATGAAGATGGACTCTGATAATTTCCGCCAATCTGCAATTCAAGGAGTTATGAAGCGTATTAAGGCTAAAGGTATAGAAGTTGTAGTTTATGAGCCCGCTCTTCAAGAAGATTATTTCTATAATTCAAGGGTATTAAAGACTTTAATGAGTTTAAGAAAATCTCTGATGTAATCGTTGCAAACAGACTATCTGATGAGATAAAGGATGTAGTGGACAAGGTATATACTAGGGATTTGTTTAGTAGAGATTGAAATCTAGCCAACTTTTCTTGAATTGGAGGAATACAAGTGTCATTGTTTGATGATTTAATAAGCAGAAAAGAAAAAATTGCAGTTGTTGGACTTGGCTATGTAGGTATGCCTATAGCAGTTGCTTTTGCAAAGAAAACAAGGGTAATTGGTTATGACTTAAATGACCAGAAGATTAAACTATATATGGCTGGAATTGATCCTACAAATGAGGTAGGTAACGAAGCAATTAAGCAAACTACAGTAGAGTTTACATCAGATGAATCAAAACTTAAAGAGGCTAAGTTTCACATTATAGCTGTTCCAACACCGATAAACGCAGACAAGACTCCCGATCTTGCTCCTGTTGAAGGGGCGAGTAGGATAGTTGGACGTAATCTAACTAAGGGATCAATTGTGGTATACGAATCGACTGTTTACCCTGGTGTTACTGAAGATATATGTGTTCCAATTTTAGAGCAAGAATCAGGACTAAAATGTGGAGTTGATTTCAAAATTGGATACTCTCCAGAGAGGATAAATCCTGGTGATAAGGTGCATAGATTAGAGAACATTGTAAAAGTTGTTTCTGGTATGGATGCTGAAAGTCTGGATTTGATTGCTAAAGTATATGAGCTTGTCATTAAAGCTGGTGTATATAGGGCAGGATCAATTAAAATTGCAGAAGCTGCAAAGGTCGTAGAAAATAGCCAGAGAGATATTAATATTGCATTTATGAATGAACTTGCTATAGTTTTTGATCGTATGGGAATTGATACTATAGAAGTTATTGAGGCAATGAATACAAAATGGAATGCTCTCAGGTTCTATCCAGGACTTGTTGGAGGACATTGCATTGGTGTCGATCCTTATTATTTTATATATGAAGCTGAAAGATTGGGTTATCACAGCCAAATAATTCTATCCGGAAGAAAGATCAACGATGGAATGGGTAGATTTGTAGCTGATGTCATTATTAAAAAGTTAGTTTTAGCAAACAAAGTTGTGAGAAAATCAAAGGTAGTAATATTGGGGGTTACTTTCAAAGAGAATACACCTGATACAAGAAACTCTAAAGTAATAGATATCATTGAGACCTTACGGGAATACGGTATAGAGCCAGAAGTAGTAGACCCTGTGGCTAATGCGATAGAGGCTAAACACGAGTATGGGATAGAATTGACTGATATGAAAGATATAAGAGATGCGGATTGTTTAGTATTAGCAGTCGCACATGATGCATTCAAGGAATTAAGTTTGGAAGAGATTGATGCTTTATTTGGCGATTTTGACATTAATGAGAAAATACTTATTGATGTTAAAAGTATATTGAATAAATCTGAAATTGAAGCAAAGGGATATAGCTATTGGAGGTTATAAGTACTAAGATTTACTGAAGGGGAGAGGGGCTTGAAAATTTTACACATCAATTCTTATTATAGCGCTAGCAACTTTTATAAGAATCTATATGATAAACAAATAACAAGTGGGTTAAATATTGATGTATTCGTTCCAGTATCACATTCTAAAGAATTAAAAGAGGCTGATTTAGTTGATTATAC